>DAIQNV010000013.1:38443-53630 GCA_036788215.1 Phycisphaerales bacterium
TGCGGGAGTCGTTGTTCGTGGAGAAATCGCTGCGCGATGTCTCCACGGCACCCAGGGGGTCGAGTGACCGCTTACCAGATCCAGCGCATCCGGCCGAAGTCGAGCATGGGGATGGGGCCCTCGTTGAGCGGGCTCGGGAAGTAGACGACGAAGGCGCGCCCGATGATGAGGTGCTGGTGGACGAGGCCTCCGACGCCTTCGCCCCCTTCGATCTCGGCGTCGATCCAGGGCTCGACGGTGTCCCAGAGCCTGGCGTCGAGGCTGGAGGGGCTGTTGTCGCCCGCGAGGAAGTAGTGCTGGTCGTCGAGCGTGGGGAAGTAGTCGGGGTGGGCGCCGAGCGTGGGGCGCGGGGTGGGCTGGAAGTAGATGTCGCGGGCGACCGCGGTGTCGTGCAGGCTCACGGGCCCGGTGACGCGGATCGCGAGCCCGGTGCGCCGGTACAGCGCAGGGTTGGCGAGGGGCGAGCCCTCGACCGACGGGTTGGCGGCCAGGATGTCGACGAGCTCCTGGCCCGTCGTGGCGGCGACCCGCTCCGCGGGGGTCATCTCGTAAGCGCCGAGGTCGGGGCCACCCGCGATGAGCTTGCCATTGGCAAAGAGCCAGAGCGCCTGGTCCGCGTGCCAGAACTCGATGCGGGTCGCAACGCCTGTGGGGATCTTCACGCCGGTCGCTGTGTCGAGGGGGGTCCAGGCGTTGTCGATGCCCCGCTCGAGGGAAGCGGACCACCCGTCCGCGGCGCGGGCGAGAACGGCGCGGAAGGCCTGGCCCCGCGCCGAGAGGTCGATCTCGACGCGTTCGGTCTGGTCGGTGGGCTCGAGCCCGAAGGCGACGGAGACATCGGCGACGGGGAAGACGGGCGTGTAGCGACCGCCATAGCGCCGGTCCCAGGCCTGCCCGTTGTCGCCCAGTTGGTTGTAGGGGGTGTAGTCGTCGATGGGTCGGGCGGTCTCGTCCCAGCGGAGTTCGCCGGTCGAGGTGCCTCCGAAGGTGTAGACGCGGGACTCATTGACGCTGCTCCAGCCCCCGCCCTCGGGCTGCCAGGGGGAGACGAACCGGCGGCTCGGGTTGACCGGGGTGTGTGCCGCGTCGAAGACGGGGCGCCAGGTGGCGCGCTGGGCCCGCTCGGGCTTGCGCTGGATCGCCCAGTCAGGGTCGGCCCACGCCTGCGGGCCGGTGGTGTGGTCGTGGGGCCCGTTCGGGCGGGCGAAGACGTCACCATCGACGATCGCGAGCTGCTCGCCCGGGATGCCGATGAGGCGCTTGATGTAGTTCTCGTTGTGCACGTGCGGCGCCTTGAAGACGACGACGTCCCAGCGCTCGGGCTCGTAGAGGCCCTGGAGGTACTTCAGGACGAAGAGGCGGTCGCCGGCGCGGATGGGGACGCCACCGGGGAACTCAACCGGAGCGCCCGTGATGGGATCGTTGAGCCGCACGGGGCGCTGCTGGCCCTGGACCGGGGCGGGGACCTGTCGGCCGCGGTCGAGGTAGTCCCAGGGTCCGACGGTCCAGGTGGTGCCGGATTCGGGGTTGGTGACCAGCATGTGCTTGCCCAGCAGCGTGGGCGCCATGGAGCCGGTCGGGATGGCGAAGCCCTCGACGACGAAGCCGCGGAAGACGAAGGCCATGGTGAAGGCGATGACAACGGAGACCAGCGTCTCCTTCATCGAGGCGGCGGTGGTCTTGTGCTGGGGGCGGTCGGCCATGGGGCAACGATACCGGGTGTGCTGACCAAAGGGCCAAATGGCAAAGGGCCAAATGACCAAATGGTGTGGCGGGTCGTCGATCGTGGAGAAATCGCTATGTGATTTCTCTACGGCACCCGGACCTGCGGGTTGTCAGCCGGTCGTGTGGTTGGCGGTGTGGTTGCTGGAGGTGGGGAGGGCGACGCCCGGCTTGACCTCGATGTGGGGGGCCTCGCGGAGCTCGGGGGCGCCGTCGACCGACTCCTGCATCCGGCGTCCGACCTTGAACTTGACGGTGTTCTTGGCGGGGACGGTGACCTTCTGCAGGGTCTTTGGGTTCTGGGCGACGCGGGCGGCCCGCTGCTTGATCTCGAAGACGCCGAAATCGCGGAACTCGAGCCGGTTTCCGGCGCCGAGCTCCGTGACGATCTCGTCGAGGAAGGACTGGATGGTGCCCCTGACCGCGGCGCGGCGCTGGCCGGTCTGGGCGGCGATGCGGTCGATGAGGTCCTTCTTGGTGACTGTCGCCATCTGCCGCGCCCCCCATGCCGGGTCGGTTTGAGCGGGGGCCGGTGCCCCCGCGTTTTCCGGGACGGGGCTGTGGATCGTGTGGATCCACGCGTCAAAGACATCACCTGTTCAGGTGAGTTCGCCCCGCCTTGGTTGTGCCCCGGCCAACCGACTTCCCCAGCCGCCCGCGGGCTCACGAACGCACAGTATCGCCGGAGGCGGGCGTCCGGTCAATGCGCGGCGCGGATGAACAGAAATCTTCATACTTCATGCACTTACGGGCAAGGTCGGTATAGGGAAGCGGCCCGGTGATCCTACTGGTGTGCTACGAAGTTGCGTGTAGATCAACTCGGGATCAGAAGGAGAAAGACGCCCCCCAATACAGGCCCGCCAGGGCTCCGTTCCATTCGGTGCGGTCGCTGTCGTCCCCCGCCTCGAGGCTGAGGACGAGGAGGCGGTACCCGGCCTGGATGCCAATGCGGGGGTCGGGGCGATAGGTGAACGAGACCGCGAGGTCGCCCGAGATGGACCGGCGGTCGCCGAACCCGAACGCCCCCGCGGCGAGGCGCCACTCCAGGCTGAACCGCTCGTCGAGGTCGAGCTCGAACCGGGCGCCGACGATGGGCTCCGCGAAGATCTCGTCGCTCTCGGCGCGGAGGGGCCGGGACGCGGGGACCGGGCCCGACGGGAGCACCCGGGCGTCGATGTCGAGGCGGTGGAAACGCAGGCCCGCGAGGACGTCGATCCCGAACGCGACCTCGGACGAGCCATCGGGGCGCACGCCCGAGGCCCAGGAGGCGAGCCTTCGTGAGCCGGTGACCGCGAAGGTCTGATATTCGAAGGAAAGGCGGGTGAGGTCGTTCGAGGCGATGGGGGCGGGGCCGATCACGGCGCTCGTCCCGAGCGTGAAGGTCTGCGTGGCGCTGAAGCCTGCGCCCTCGATCATGATGCGGGTGCGTCCCCTGGAGAAGTGCAGCTCGCCCATGAGTTCGAGCTGGGGGGTGTCGAGGTTGAGGTCCTCGAAATCGAAGGAGTCGCCCCGCACAGCGGTGCCCGAGGGCAGCTCGAGGTCGCCCGACGGCGCGAGGTAGGCGAGCGAGGGCTCGAAGCGGATACGCCAGCGGGGCAGCCCCTCCGCGGGGAGCCAGCCCGACCCCGACGCGCCGAACTGGCCCGGGGGGCTCGTGGGCTCGATGGGGGCGTCCGCGGGGGAGGCATCCTGGGCGAGGGCGGGGGGTGCGACGAGTGCCACGAGCGTGGGGAGGGCGAGGAGCGTAAGGATCTTCGCGGCACGGATCGGCATGGCTCGAAGCGTACCGTTGCGGGATGGTGCATGTTGGTGATCCATCCGATCAGGACGGGGCGGGGGGCGAGGCGCCGCCCCCGCGTCCGGCGTCCCGCCCGCCCGGGCCCGAGGAGGACGCCCTGCGCCTGGCGCCCGGGGTGCGGGTGCGTCGGAGCGACCTGCGGGTCACCGCGGTCCGGAGCGAGGGGCCCGGGGGGCAGAACGTCAACAAGCGGTCGACGCGCGTGCAGCTGCGCGTGCACCTCGATGACCTGCACCTGCCGGAGGGGGCTCGGAAAAGGCTCGAGAAACTCGCGGGATCGGCGCTCACGCAGGACGGGGAACTGATCCTCGCGAGCGGGCAGACGCGGAGCCAGTCGCGGAACCGCGAGGATGTCGTGGAGCGTCTCGGTGAGTTGGTCAAGCAGGCGATGGTGCGGCCCAAGCCCCGCCGGGCGACGAAGCCCTCGCTGGCGTCGAAGCGTCGGCGCGTGGATGCGAAGAAGCAGCGGGGCGAGATCAAGCAGCGACGCAAGCCCCCCGGGTCCGATGAGAGGCGATGAAGGCAGTGACGGACGACACGGCGCGGAGTGGCGAGCGGGGCTGGGCGCTCGCGATCGAGATCAGCAACCCGTCTTCGGGCGCCGGGGCCTCCGGCGCTCGGGCCTCCGGTGGTGGCGACGCGTCCGGCACGGGCCCGAGCGTCGCGGGCTGCCTCGTCGACGATCCCGCGAGCATCGAGATCGAGCCCCTGTCGGGCGCGGGGCGGCACGATGACGACCTGATGCCCGCGATCGAGCGCCTGCGCGCGAGGCTCGGTGTCGCGCCCATGGGTCTGCGCCGGGTCTGCGTGTCGCTCGGGCCCGGCGGGTTCACGGGTCTGCGGGTCGCGGTGACGACCGCGAAGATGCTGGCGGAGGTGACGGGCGCGGAGGTGGTGGGCGTGCCCTCCGCGGATGTCGCGGCCCGGGCCCTCTTCGAGCGGGCGGGGGCGGGGGCGTTCCCGGCGTTGGTCTGTTTGGCGTCGAAGCGGGGGACGGCGCACGTGACGCTTGTGCGGTCTGTAGGGGTGGGTCCCGGCAAAGGGGAGAAGTTGGGCGAACCGCTGGGCGTTCTGAGCGAATCGGAGTTCGCATCACTCGATGCATCAAGCGTGCTCGCGGACGACCACCTGCCTGAGGGGTGGGCCCGCGTAGCCGGAACTCGTGGTTGGCGTGTTGTTCCCCCGGCGTTCTGTGCGGGGGTGTGCCTGAAGCTGGGGATGACGATGCGTGCGGTGCCTGCGCGGTCGCTGCATCCAATCTATCCGCGTGAGCCCGAGGCGGTGACGCGGTGGAAGTCGCGTTCGGCCGGTCAATCACCGGACGGATGAGTTCTGGGTCGGGGGTGCTCCCGACAGGTTGTTCACCGCGTGTCAAGTTGGGCAAGACGCGCGACGATATTCCGGATGCGCAGTCGCGGGGTCGCACGACGCGGACCTCGGCCACGGATCGGCCGGACCCGCTTCCGGCGCGGAGTTGTGTTATGTCTTCGAGCAACGGGACGGACCAGGACTGGGCGACGAAGCGGGTCTTCACGACCGGCGAGGCGGCCCAGGTCTGCAAGGTGAGCCAGCAGACGATCATCCGCTGTTTCGACAGCGGGCGCCTGCACGGGTTCCGGGTGCCGGGGTCGAAGTTCCGGCGTATCCCGCGTGACGAGTTGATGCGCTTCATGAAGGCCAACGGCATCCCGCTGACCGCGCTCGAGGGCGAGCGGCGCCGGGTGCTGGTGGTCGACGACGACCCGCAGATCCTGGAGCTGTTCGAGGACGTTCTCGGGCGCGACGGGCGCTTCGAGGTCCGCCTCGCCTCGAACGGGTACGACGCGGGCCTCCTGACCGAGAGCTTCCGCCCGCACGTGATCCTTCTCGATTACATGCTCCCCGACATCAACGGGAACATCGTGTGCGACCGCGTCCGCAAGAGCGAGCGCGGCGAGGAAGTCAAGATCATCGTGATCAGCGGGGTGGTGAACCGGGAGGAGATCTCGGGCCTTCTCGAAAGTGGAGCGGACGCGTTCATCAAGAAGCCGTTCGATGTCGATGACCTGATCGAGCGGATGGCGCAGCTCCTCGGGATCTCCGAGGGTTCGTCGTCGTCTCGGAACTGAGAGCCCCGGTCGGGGCGGCCCCGACTGGGGAACGGCGGCCCGGGTGAGGGCCGGAGGGGCTATGGGTCGCGTCGGCGCTGAAGCACAGACGAGCCGGCAGGTCGAGCTGATCCTCGAGCAGGTGGACAGCCTGCCGACGCTCAGCCCGGTCGCGCTGCAGGTCTTGACGCTCGGCGCCGCGGACGAGGTGGAAATCGACGAGGTCGTCCGGCTCCTCGAGTCCGACCCGGCGCTGACCGCGACGATCCTCGGGCTGTGCCGCCGGGCGGACAAGGGGCTCGGGGACCGCATCGATACCGTGAAGCGTGCGGTGGTGATGCTCGGGATGGACGCGGTGCGTTCGGCGGTCCTGAGCGTTCACGTGTATGAATTGCTCCGCGAAGAGGGCGAGCACAACGACCGCGACGGGAAGACGCCCGACCCGACGGAGGGCGAGCCCCGGTTCGACCGCGTCGGGCTCTGGAAGCACTCGGTCGCGGTGGCGTGCGCGAGCGAGGCGATCGCGAAGAAGAACCCGCACCTGGGCGTGAGCCAGGACGAGGCGTTCGTCGCCGGGCTGCTGCACGACCTCGGGAAGCTCGCGCTCGAGCTCGTCCTTCCCCGGGCGATGGGACGCGTCGCGGAGCTGGCGGAACGCCGCGCGAGCGACGCGGCACCGATCGAGCGCACCATCGTCGGTCTGGACCACCACACCGCGGGTCGCCGGGTCGCGGCCCGCTGGCGACTGCCCGTCGCGCTGCAGGACGTCATGTGGCTGCACAGCCAGCCCTACCGGTCGCTGCCCGACCTGCCCCACAAGCCCCTGATCGGCCTGGTGACGCTCGCGAAGGCGTTCTGCCGGCGTCAGCACATCGGCTGGTCGGGCGATTTCGGCGAGCCGATGCCGACCGCCTCGATCTGCTCGGACCTGGGCGTCAACCCCCTGACGCTCGAGCCGATCCTGCCCGACCTGATCGCGGAAGTCGTCGACCGCTGCAAGCTCCTTCGACTCGAGGAGCAGACCGACACGCAGCTCCTGCTGCAGTCGATCACCGCGGCGAACCGTCGCCTGAGCGCCCTGAACAGCCAGCTGCGGGCGCGGGCGCTCAGCTCGCGCCAGCAGGCGGGCGTCCTCGAGGCGATCGCGAACTTCCACGCAGCCTGGCACCCGCGCCGGGGCGTGGTCGAGACGCTGGAAGAGGTCGTGCAGAGCGCGATCGGGCTCCTTGGGATGGGCTTCTTTGCCTGCGTCTTCCAGGATGGCTCGGACGGGCCCTGGCGGATCTACCGCTTCGGGTCGTCGGGCACCGTCACGCGGACGGAGGTGACGGACCCCCCGCCCGGGCAGCGACTGCGCGGGGAGAGCCTGGGGGCGCTCTCGGATATCGACGGGCTGAGCGTCGCGAGCATGGGCGTCCTGCCCTGGCTGAGCGACTACCTGGGCGATGCCGCGGACCTCCGGCGCGTGCGCGTGCTGCCCCTGGGTCAGCCGGGGGATGCGGACGGGATGACCGAGGGCCCCTGGGCGGTCCTGCTGCACGACCGCGACCCCGAGAGGCTGGGCTTCACGCGTTCGCAGGTCAGCGCCGTCCGGACCGCGTGGGCCGCAGCGGTGCAGGCGGCGGCGAGCTACGAGCACGGGGAGCGCCTGGGCGAGCGTCTTGCGGAGATGAACCGGTCGCTCGCTGAGGTGCAGCAGCGCCTGACCGAGCGGGAGTCGATGGCGAAGCTGGGCGAGGTGAGCGCGGGCGCGGCGCACGAGATGAACAACCCCTTGACCGTGATCCGGGGGCGGAGCCAGCTGCTGGTGAGCCGCCTGACGGAGGACGCGGACAAGGCGGCGGCCCGGTCGATCGCGGAGGCGGCGGCGCACCTCGCGAACCTGATCGAGTCGCTGCACCTCCTGGCATCCCCGCCGGAGCCCCGGTTCGAGCGGGTGATCGTCAGAGACGTCATCGACGACGCGATCGCGTCGGCGCACCAGCGCACCGGCATCGCGACCCCGGTGGGCGTGGACATCGACGCGGGGTCCGAAGAAGCGCGGGCCGACCGGGAACTGCTGCGTACCGCCCTCACAGAGTGCGTGGCCAATGCACTCGAAGCCTGCCCGGACGGGCCGGTCGTGGTCGCGACGCATGTGGACGCCCTGGACGGTCGATTGATCCTCGTCGTGGAGGACCACGGCCCGGGCCTGAGTGACCGGGCACGGGGGCACGCGTTCGACCCGTTCTTCAGCGATAAGCCGGCGGGTCGGCAGACGGGGCTCGGGCTCACGCGTGCACGCCAGGCTGTCGAGCTGCACGGGGGCGAGATCGCCTTCGACACGCGGAGCAGCGACCGGACGCGGGTGACGATCGCCCTCCCGCACGAGGGGCTGGGCGAGGAGGCTGGCGGGCTGCGACTGCGGCGGACCGCCTGAGGCAGGCAGGGGAGAAGCATGAACGACCGCATCGACCACAACGAGGCCTTTCCCGAGATCGAGCACGACGCGGTGATCTCCGCTGCGGAGCAGGCGCAGGAAGCGGCCGGCCCGGCCCGGGTGCTGATCGTGGCCCCCTCGGGCGCGGTGCGCCGCATGGCGGTCGAGGCGCTGAGCCAGCACGGGTCGGCCCCCGACGAGGCGGGCAGCGCCCGGGAGGCGCGCCGGCTGACGACGCGGGTGCACTTCGACGCGGTGCTGATCGACGCGTCGCTGCCCAGGCAGTCCGGGTACCGCCTGTGCGAGGCGATCACCTCCTCCGCGAGCGCGCCGGCGGTGGTGATGCTCGACGCCCACCCCTCGCTCGATTCCGCGACCCGCGCCATCCGCTCGGGCGCGTGCGACCTGATCGGGCCCGAATCCCCGGAGGAGATGGCCCGCCGCGTGCTCGCGGCGGCCGGTCGCGGGCGCGCCGCCCGGGCCCGCGAGGAGCGGGTCCGCAGGCTCGAGCGCCTGTGCCACAAGCTGAACATCGCCCGCGAGGAGGTCGTCCGCGAGGTCGGTGACCTGTGCGGCGGGCTCGTCGGGGCATACCAGGATCTCTCGGGCGAGGTGGGGCGCATCGCGATGGCGAGCGAGTTCCATGGGCTCGTCCGCCAGGAGCTGGAGGTCGAGGGGCTGCTCCGCACGACCCTCGAGTTCCTGCTGGCCAAGGTGGGCTCGACGAACGCGGGCATCTTCCTGCCCGGGAACTCCGGGGACTTCAGCCTCGGGGCGTACATCAACTACGACTGCCCGAAGGACGCTGCGGAGGTGATGCTCGATCACCTCGCCGACGAGCTGGCGCCCCGCTACCAGCGGGTGACCGAGCTGCGGCGCGTCGATTCGGACGAGATGCTGCGTCGGGACCTGGGCGAGAGCGCACACTGGATGGAGGGGCGGACGCTCCTCGTCACCGGGTGCCACGAGCCCAGCGCCGGGCGTGACAAGGGCGGGCGGGCCGGGGACTGCATCGCGGTGCTTGCGGTCTTCCGCGATCGGCGGACCGGCTTCGACGCGGACGCGGAAAGAAGCGTGCGGGTGATCTGCGATCTCTTCACCGAGCAGCTCGCCCGGGTGATCCGCATCCACCACCGCCACGCGCCGGACGCGCTCGGGTTCGACGACGGGATCGACGACCTCGACCTCGCGGCCTGAGCCCTCGGCACGGGAAGTGATGCAGCGGTTCGCCTCGGTCAATCGTCGGTGACAACGATGATCGGAGCGGGCTTGCGCAGGGGCCACGACGAGACGGGCGTGCCCCACCAGCCGACCGCGCCCGGCGAGAGATCGACCGGAGCGGGGATGGGCGTGTCGCAGGCGAGCAACTCGACCGTGAACCCCGAACGCTCGAGCTGAGCGACCAGGGCGGTGAGCGCCGTCCGCTCGGGACGGACGCGGACCAAGGCGACCTCGGGCTCCGCGAGGGGCTTCAGGAGGCGCTCGGGACCGGACGCGCGGAGCGGATCAGGCACATCGTCGCGATCGCCCGCGAGGACGGGCGAGCCCGGATCCGCAAATGGCACCGCGAGCGCCGAGGGAGGCAGGGCGGCGAGCGTCGTCACGGGGGCCTCGGGCTCGATGGTCCACAGGGCGTCGGCACGGGGCGCGGGCCAGGCGGTCTCTCCCGGCGCCGTGATGCGGACGACGAGACGCCCTTCGATCAGCAGCGCGACGCCGGTGTCGAGATCGGTGACCATCGCGAGCGTGCGCGTCGCGGGGGCGACGGGAGCGTCCTCAACGCCCGTTCCCTCGGGCTCGGTCGGGCCGGTCGCGAGGACACTCGGCGGCGCCTCGACCGGGCGGGCGGGTGTCTCCGCGAGCCGGGGGGGCGCGTTCAGCAGCGTGTGCAAGCGACGGGCGCCCTCGACCGCAAGCAGCGAGACCGCGAGCAAGAGCGTCGCCGCAGCGGCGATCCAGCCCGACGTGGAGCTGATGCGCAGACGCCCCGTGAGGCGGCGCCGCGTCGGCAGCACGCGCGAGACGGGCAGCGCGTCGACGGTGGAGTCGGTTGCGTCGAGGCTGAGCAGCGCCTCACGCTCCGCCTCCGCTTCGGCGCGATCCATCGCCCCCGCCAGCAGCCCCCGCGGCGCGGAATGAGCGAGCGCGACGAGTGCCTCGCGGTCGCGGCGCATCCCGGCGACCTTGTGCATCAGGGCGCGGTGGTCGATGAGCTGGGCCTTGGCGTGCATCGCCCGGGGGTCGTCTGACGGAAGCTCGATCGCGTCGAGGATCTCCGCGACGTCGAGCCCGTGCAGGTCGATCGCGGGAGCGTCCGGGCGACGGGCGCCGAAATCGGGGATCCGCGCCGGGCCCCTCGTCGGGGGCGACTTGCCGTTGCGCCGACCGTTGGGTCTTGGGGAGTTGGGCGGAATGGGGGTCGTCACGGGGCACCCCCGAACGCGGAGCCCGAACGCGGGGCGGGCCGGCTCTCGGACGCCTGGTCGACCAGCTCACGCAGCGCGGCACGGGCGCGGAACACACGGCTCTTGACCGTGCCCAAGGGAAGACCCAGGACCTCGGCGATCTGGTCGTGGTCCATGCCCCGGATGTCGCGCAGCACCAGCACGGCTCGGTGTTCCTCGGAAAGATCCGCGAGAGCGCCCGCGACGAGGCGGGCGTCCTCCTCTCCTTGGACGCGCCCCGGAGCGCCGGGTTCCATCGCTCGGGCGGATTCCCGCGTGTACGCGACGGCGGGGTTGAGCCTGGCCCGGCGCTGGCGGTCGCGGAGGCGGGTGAGGCAGACATTCATCGCGATTCTGGTGGTCCAGGTCGTGAATCGGGCCCGCCCGTCGAAGCCTTCGAGCCCCCGGATCACCCGAACAAGGGCGTCCTGGGCGGCGTCGGACGCCTGGTCCGGTCGGCCCAGCATGCGGAGGCAGATTGCGTAGAGCCGCTCGGTCTCGGGTTCGAGCAGGCGCTCAAGGGCGGCCCGGTCTCCGGCGCGGGCTGCATCGATCAGCTTTGCCGGCGGATCGGCGGGGCTTGGCGGCGGTGTGAGCGCGGGGCGACCGGCCTCGGGATGGGGCTTGCGGGGCGCCACGAGTGGATGGTACGGGTTCAGCCGCCCTGGGCCGCGGTGGGGGCGGGGGGCGTGACCCCGGGTGCACTCGCCTGGTCGGCATCGAGTGCCGGCGCGGGGGGCGTGTGCCTGAGCAGGTCGGCCTCCGCTTCCGCGACATCGGCGGGGGTGGGCCCACGCAAGATCGACGCGGAGCGGGACGCGGTCAGCAGGGGCTGGGCGATGACCGCGAGGGCGATGACGCCCCCTGCGGAGAGCAGGGCCGCGATGGGCCGGGCGGAGAAGGGTGCGTCGGTGACATCGGCGGTCCGCTGCTCGTCGCGCGGGTCGAGGTAGGCAGCGGCGACGATGCGGAGGTAGTACATCGCTGCGATCGCGGAGTTGATGCCCAGCATCACGACCAGGAGGATCTCCCCGGCGGCGATCCCGCTGGTGAAGAGGCCCAGCTTGCCGAAGAAGCCCAGGAGCGGGGGCAGGCCCAGGAGGCTGAGCCCGCAGAGGACCATCGCGGCGGCAAGGTGCGGTCGGACGCGGTGGAGGCCCCGGAGGTCCTCGATGTCGTCGATCTCTCCGGAGGGCCCGTCGGCGGTGGGTCGCTCGAGGCAGGCGAGGACCGCGAAGACGCCGACGTTCATGACGCCATAGCACAGGAGGTAGAAAAGGACGGCGGCGATCCCGTTGTCCCAGAACGCGAGCCCCTTGCCCGGCCCTGCGATGACGCCCACGAGCATGTAGCCCGAGTGCGCGATGGAGGAGTAGGCGAGGATGCGCTTGATGGATGTCTGGAGCAGCGCGAGGACGTTGCCGGTGAACATGGTGGCGACCGCGACGACCCAGACGAGCGAGTAGAGGGGGTCCGGGAGGCTGTCGCCGGTTTCCCCGTGCGTCCAGCCAGCGACGCCGGCGAGCATGAGGATGGCCATGATGCCCGCGGCCTTCGGGACGAAGGCGAGGAAGGCGGAGACGGAGGCGTGGGCGCCCTGGTAGACATCCGCGGCGTAGAAGTGCATGGGGACCGCGGCGATCTTGAAGCACAGCCCGATGAAGCTGACGACGAGACCCGCGGAGGCGATGGGGTTGATGCCGGCCTCGCTGGCGGCCTGGGCCTGGATGGAGGCGGCGATCTCGACGAGGTCGGTGGAGCCGGTGGCGCCGTAGAGCAGGGCGAAGCCATAGAGGAAGACCGCGGCGCCGAGCGCGCCGAGGAAGAAGTACTTGACGCCGGCTTCCTGCGAGCGGGTGCCCCTCGTCGAGATGGTCACCATGATGTAGGTGGGCAGGCTGGTGAGCTCGAGGGCGAGGAAGAGCCAGATGAGGTCATCGGCGCTGGCGCAGAGCATGAGCCCGGTGAGGCTGAAGAGGAAGAAGGCGTAGAACTCGGCGCGGTTGGCCTTCAGGGGGTCGAAGGTACGGCGACCGGCGGCGATCTCCGCGTCGTCCTCGCGGTCGACCGTGCCCGCCATCAGGAGGAGGAGCAGGAGCCCCACGATGGCGATGAGCCCCTTGGCGAAGGGGACCATGCCCGGGAAGAGGCCGGCCTCCTCGGCGCCGAGGCCCCGCAGGGCACCGGCGGCGGCGAGCCCGATCGCGGCGATGAAGGCGCAGCCCTTGCGGAGATCGCGCGAGGGGCTCAGGCCCAGGATCATCACGACGCAGGTCGCGATGAAGAGGATGATCTCGGGGCCGACGAGTGCGAGCTTGTCGATCATTCCGGCGCCCCCTCGGCGTCGCCCGTCGTGTCGGCTTGGGTATCGCCCTGGTCGGTCATCTGGTCCGTGTCATCGTCGTGGGTCAGCCCACCGAAGGGGGTCGGGCCGGTGGGCGTGCCCTTGACCGCGGCTTCGATGAAGGCGACCTGCTGGTTGATCGGGGCCTCGAGGGCCTCGAGCAGGGGCTTTGGGTAGAGCCCGAAGAAGAGGCACAGGGCGGCGAGCGGCACCAGGCAGGTGATCTCGCGGGCGGTGAGGTCGGCGGGCAGCGGGGGGTGCCCGTCGTCGTCGTGGTCGTGGTGGTGGGCGGGCTCCTTGAGGGTGCCCCAGACGACCTTGCTGGTCATGGTGAGCAGGTAGATCGCGGCGACGATCACGCCCGTCGCGGCGATCGCTGCGAACCAGGGGCCCAGGGGCCCCCAGGTGGCGCCGGCGGAGGTCATCACGCCCGGCGCGGGGTCGACCCAGGAGGTGTAGCTCTGGAACGCGCCCATGGTGCAGAGGAACTCGGAGACGAACCCGTTGAGCCCGGGCAGGCCCACGGAGGCCATGACGAAGAAGACCATGCAGGTGGACCAGACGGGCATCTTGCTTGCGAGCCCGCCGATCTCGCGCATGTCGCGGGTGTGGTAGCGCTCGTACATGAAGCCGATGAGGAGGAAGAGGGCGCCCGTCGAGAGCCCGTGGTTGATCATGTAGAGGACGGCGCCGGTCATGCCGGTCGTGTTCAGCGCGAAGAGGCCCAGCACGCAGAAGCCCAGGTGGCTGACCGAGGAGTAGGCGACGAGCTTCTTGATGTCGTTCTGCACCCAGCAGATGAGCCCGGCGTAGACGATGCCGATGATGCTGAGGACGCCGATCACCGGGGCGAGCTGGTAGGCGGCCTCCGGCGTGAAGGGCAGCACGAAGCGGTAGATCGCGTAGGTGCCGAGCTTCAGCAGCACGCCCGCCAGGATGACCGAGCCCGCGGTCGGGGCCTCGGTGTGCGCCAGGGGCAGCCAGGTGTGCACCGGGAAGAGCGGCACCTTGACCGCGAAGCCCGCGAGCATCGCGATCATGACCAGCGTCTGCTGCCCGTCGGTCATGAAGCGGGCCTGCTCGGTCAGGACGCCGATGTCGAGGCTGAACTGCCCGGTCCGCCCCGCGGCATGGGCGGCGACGAAGACGAGGCCCGCCAGGGCGATCAGCGAGCCGGTGAAGGTGTAGAGGAAGAACTTGATCGCGGCCCGCTTGCGGTTGGTGCTGCCGAACTCGTTGATCAGGACGAACATGGGGAGGAGCGTGAACTCGAAGCAGATGTAGAACAGCGCGAGGTCGCGGGCCATGAAGACGCCCACCATCGCGCTGTTGAGGATGAGGAACCAGCTGTAGAAGAGGCGCTGGCGCTCGCGGATGGCGGTCCAGGAGCCCAGGACGCAGATCGGCCCGAGCAGGGCGGTCAGCGCGATGAGCAGGACCGCGATCGAGTCGACGCCGATCGAGAGGGAAAGGCCCAACTCGGGCAGCCAGTCGAGCCGGCTGACGCCCTGGATGGCGGGGCTGGAGAAGTCGAACCGCCCCAGCACGAAGGCGGCGGCGGCGACATTGAAGAGCGTCCCCGCCAGGGCGAGCGTGCGGGCCCGCTCACGCGGCGCGAACGCGATCAACGCGCCGAAGGCGAGGGGAGAGATCAGCATGACCCAGAGGAAGGGCGTCAAAGGGGTCCCCTTGGCGGTTACAGGGCGAGCACGGCGGCGATCACCGCTGCGAGCGCGACGCCCCCGATCATCCGGATGGCGTACCCCTGGAGCACGCCGGTCTGCGTCGTGCGGAGGACGGACGCGAGCGCCTTGGGCAGGCGGGCGGTCCCGTCGACGAGCACGATGTCCACGAACACCTTGTCAAACCAGTGGAAGAGGTGGGCGAAGATCTTGAGGGGGTTCACGATCACGAGCTGGTAGAACTCGTCCACGAACCACTTGCGCTCCGCCCACTTGTTCACCGGGCGGATCGAGTTGGCGATGGCGTCGGCGCGGACCTCGTCGGCCTTGGTCCGGTTGCCGATGAAGAGGCCCGCGAGGCCCGGGGCCCCGTGCAGGAAGGCGGCGATGAGGATGCCGACGGTCCCGATGACCGCGGAGATGTAGTACATCACCTTGTGGGGGTCGAAGCCGAAGATGGTGCCGGGCTCGGTGTGGTCGCCCGCGGTGAGGGCGAGGGGAGCGCCGGCGTGGTCCTCCGCGTGGGCGTCAGCGCCGTAGGGGGCGACGGTCTGGTCGGGGGTCGGCTCCGCGGTCTCGTACCCGCCCTTGGCGTGGGCCCAGGTGGCGCCCGAGATGTCGGCGGAGGACTGGTGAACCATGGAGCCGGCCCAGCCATGGTCGGCCTTGTTCACGAAGTAGAGCCCGGCGG
>DAIQNV010000013.1:53730-56013 GCA_036788215.1 Phycisphaerales bacterium
ACCATGGAGCCGGCCCAGCCATGGTCGGCCTTGTTCACGAAGTAGAGCCCGGCGGCGAGGATGGACCCGCCCGCGAGGATGACCAGCACGAGGTTGATCGCCCAGCCCGGGGCGTGGGGGTGGAAGTGCCCGTGATCGGAGCCATGGTTGTGGTTGTCGTCGTGCCCGTGTCCGGCGATCTCGCCCTGCGCGAGCATCTGCTCCTCAGCGGAATCGGCCCCGTGGTGCGGGTCGGTGTCGTGGTGGTCGGCGCCGGGCTCGTAGATCGTCGGCCCGACGAAGACGCGGAAGAAGACGCGGAAGGTGTAGTACGCGGTGAGCCCCGCGGTGAGCAGCAGGATCCAGCCGGCCCAGCTCGAACCCCAGACGACCGAGTCGGGGGTGACGAAGGCCTCCGCGAGGATCATGTCCTTGCTGAAGTAGCCCGCGGTGAAGGGGAAGCCCGCGAGGTTCAGGCACCCGATGAGCATGGCGATCGTGACGATCTTCCAGCCGTTGAGCTTCCAGAGCCCGCTGAGCTTGCGCATGTCGAGCTGGCCGGCGAAGCCGTGCATGACGGCGCCGCAGGCGAGGAAGAGCGTCGCCTTGAAGAAGGCGTGCGTGAGCACGTGGTAGACGCCCCCCGCGGTGGTCAGGAAGCCCAGGCCCGCGAACATGAAGCCCAGCTGCGAGATCGTGGAGTAGCCCATGATCCTCTTGATGTCGAACTGGGCCATCGCGATCGTCGCGGCCCAGAAGGCGGTGATCGTGCCCCCCCAGGCGACGACCGACAGCGCGATCCGGTCCTCATCGGCGAGGAAGATGGGCATCATGCGGGCGACGAGGTAGACGCCCGCGGTCACCATCGTCGCCGCGTGGATGAGGGCCGAGACCGGGGTCGGGCCCTCCATGGCGTCGGGGAGCCAGACGTAGAAGAAGAGCTGGGCCGACTTGCCGAAGGCGCCGCCGATGAGCAGGAGCGGGATCGCCCAGCTCTGCCATGTGTTGGCCAGGAGCGTGCCATCCGCGGTGAGGCCCGTCTCGATCATCGCGAAGAGCGGGGCGAACTCGATGGTGCCGAAGGTGGTGAAGGTGAGCAGCACGCCTAGGAGGAGGCCCAGGTCGCCGATGCGGTTGACGACGAACGCCTTCTGCCCCGCGGCGACCGCCTCGGGCTTCTTGTAGTAGTAGCCGATGAGCAGGTAGGAACACAGGCCGACGCCCTCCCACCCGAGGAAGAGCAGGAGCATGTTGTCGCCCATGACGAGGCAGGACATGCTGAAGACGAAGAGGTTGAAGGCGGCGAAGAAGCGGCAGTACCCGAGCCCCTGATCGTGGCTCATGTACTCGCTGGCGTAGAGGCAGATCGCGGTCGCGAGCCCGGTGACGAACAGCATCCACAGCAGGCTCAGCCCGTCCATGTAGAAGCTGAAGTTGGCCGAGAGGCTCTGGCCGGGGTCGGTGCCCCAGGTCAGGTTCAGCCAGTCGAAGGCGTGGATGACCACCGGCGATCCGCCCCAACCCATAAACAGGGCGAGCGTGAGGATGAAGCTCGTCGCGAGCAGCGCCACGGAGGCGTACGCCGGCGTCTTCGACTTGTCGTTGTTCGCGGCGAGGATGCCCACGAAGGCGGCGCCCGCGAGCGGGATGAACGGGATCAGGCTCGCCCACCAGGGGCCGGCGAGCGGCGCACCGGGCGCAACGTCCGCAGCGGGGGCGATGAGGCCGAAGAGCTCCGAGATGGCGGTCGTCGTGTTCACCCTGAACCGTTCTCCCCGCCCGGCTCGCCCGGGCGACTCTCACGCGGGGGATGCCCGCGTCAGCCCTTGAGCTCCGCCCATACATCGCCGCTGAGCGACTCGCGCTTGCGGAACAGCAGCACCACGAGGGCGAGCGCCATCGCCGCCTCCGCTGCCGCGATCGTGAGCACGAAGATCACGAAGGTCTGCCCGTCGAAGTTCAGGTGGAACCGGCCGAAGGCGATGAACGCCAGCCCGGCCGCCTGGAACATCAGCTCGGTGCACAGGAACATGATGATCAGGTTGCGCCGGGTGACGAACCCGATGACGCCGATCACGAACATGCCCGCCGAGATGAAGAGATAGTGCGCGAGCGTCGCGCCCGCCATCGTCTCCGGGAAGCCCGATTGAGCGAGGGTCAGCATCTCCATCACGCCCCGCCCTCCTCGAGCGACAGCCGGCGGGCGGCCATGGCCTTCTCCGCCTCCTCGATGTCGACCTGCTTGCGGGCCAGGACCGTCGCCCCCAGCATCGCCATCAGCAGGATCACGCCCGCGATCTCGAT
>DAIQNV010000014.1:0-7639 GCA_036788215.1 Phycisphaerales bacterium
TGATGGTCCGGCAGGGCGTAGCTCAGCTTGGTAGAGCGCGTGGTTTGGGTCCACGAGGTCGCCGGTTCGAATCCGACCGCCCTGATTGGTATTGATGGTTTGTCCTTGTCCGAGGAGCGTTTCGGGATGTCGATCAGCGCCTTCATCGATCAGCACTTTCATCACTTCAACGCGGCGGGCCTGAAGGAAGCGGCGGAGGCCTACAGCAAGGCTGTGGACGACGGGGCGCCGATGCTGGTGACGCTGGCGGGGGCGATGAGCACCGCGGAGCTGGGGCGGAGCCTGGCGGAGATGATCCGGCGGGGGAAGGTGCACGCGATCAGCTGCACCGGGGCGAACCTCGAGGAGGATGTCTTCAATCTCGTGGCGCACGACCTGTACCGGCGGATCCCCAACTGGCGGGAGCTCAGCCCTTCGGACGAGGAGGCGCTGCGCGAGGAGGGGTTGCCCCGGGTGACGGACACCTGCATCCCGGAGGAGGCGGCGATCCGCAAGATCGAGGGGAAGGTCATCGACCTGTGGCAGGCGGCGGACCGGGCGGGCGAGCGCCGGCTGCCCCACGAGTACCTGTGCGAGCTGCTGAAGTCGGGGGCGCTCGAGGGGGAGTACCAGGCGGACCCAAAGAACTCCTGGCTGCTCGCGGCGGCGGAGCGGGACCTGCCGATCTTCGTGCCCGGGTGGGAGGACTCGACCCTCGGCAACATCTTTGTGTCGCACGTGCTCGACGGGTCGCTGACCTCGACCGACCCGGTGCTGCCCGGGACGGAGTACATGGTGCGCCTGGCGGCGTGGTACCGCGAGCGCCGGGGGGGCAAGCGGGCGCCGGGGTTCTTCCAGATCGGCGGGGGGATCGCGGGGGACTTCCCGATCTGCGTGGTGCCGATGCTGCGGTACGACCTGGAGGAGGAGACGGCGGACTGGTCGTACTTCTGCCAGATCTCGGACAGCACGACGAGTTACGGGTCCTACAGCGGCGCGGTGCCCAACGAGAAGATCACCTGGGGCAAGCTGGGGCCACAGACGCCCCGGTTCATCATCGAATCGGACGCGACGATCGTGGCGCCCCTGATGTTCGCGAAGATCCTCGGGTGGTGAGCCCGCCAAATCTTGCGTCCGTTGGGTGGGCGCCGGCGAAACGGACGCGGTGACGAGCACCTTTCGGTCCAGGATGGGGCGGTGGTGGGGGGGCGCAGCGCTCGGCGCGTTCGGGGCGGTCGGTCTGGGCGTGGGGATCGCGGGGGAGCCGGCGGGGGACGGGGGCGGTGGGGGTGGAGCGGGGGCGTGGCGATCGGTGCGTCTGCCCGCGAATCCGCAGGAGCTGGGGGACGCGGAGCGTGGGCTCGCGTACCTGCTGTACGGGGACTACATCGGGTCGGGGCTTCCGGTGAACTTCTTCGAGGCGCTGCGGCGGGGCTCGCGCGCCCCGGCGGTGAATATCGAACGGGAGGGGCACGCGGGGACGCTGCCCCATGATCTCAATCTCTTCACGATGCCCTCGGGGGTGGAGGTGGTGGCGGGGGCGAATTGCCTGGCGTGCCATGCGCAGGTCTTCGATGGCGATCTGGTGATCGGGATGGGGAACTCGCTGGGCGACTGGACCGCGGGGGCGGCGGCGCCGATCGACCGGATCGAGGCGGTGGCGCGGGTCGTCTTCCCGCCGGAGTCTCCCGAGTACGAGGCGGCGATGCAGTTCCTGCGGGGGGCGGGGAAGCTGCAGGGTCGGTCGGATGCGCCGTTCAAGGGCGTGAACCCGGCGTTCCGCTTCGAGGAGCTGGCGGCGGCGCACCGGGACCCGGAGACGCTGGCGTGGACGGAGGAGCCGGTCTTCGAGGTGCCCGACCGGATGATCGCGACGGACGTGCCGGCGTGGTGGCACGTGAAGAAGAAGAACGCACTGTACTACACGGGCCTGGGGCGGGGCGACTTCACGAAGCTGCTGCAGCAGATCACGGTCGTGGGGATCGGGGACAAGCAGGACGCGGCGCGGATCAACGGGGGAATGCGGGACCTGATGGGGTTTATCTACACGATCGAGCCGCCCGCGTACCCGGGCCCGATCGACTGGGACCTGGCGTCGGCGGGCAAGGAGCTCTTCGAGCAGAGCTGCGCAAAGTGCCACGGGACCTACGGGGACCTGCGGGGCGAAGGCGGTGGCTGGACCTATCCGAACAGGCTGGTGTCGCTCGAGGAGGTGGGCACCGACCCGGTGTACGCCCGGGCGCTGGCGGAGAGCGGGCTGCACGACTGGTTCAACCGGAGCTGGTACGCGACGACGGAGCCAAGGGCGTGGGCGGTGCCCGGGCTCGGGTACGTGGCCCCGCCCCTGGACGGGGTGTGGGCGACGGCGCCCTACTTTCACAATGGCTCCGTGCCGACGGTCGAGGGCGTCCTCGACAGCGGGGAGCGGCCCGCGTTCTGGAGGCGGAGCTTCCGCAGCGACGACTACGACCGGGAGAAGCTGGGCTGGCGGTACACGGTCGAGCCCGGGCCGACGGACGCAAACACCTACGACACGACGAGGCCCGGGTACTCCAACCGGGGGCACACCTATGGCGACAACCTGACCCGTTCGGAGCGCCGGGCGGTGCTGGAGTACCTGAAGTCGCTGTAGAGTGGTGCGCACAACGTTGACGGAAACTTTGCGCTTCGGACGGTGGCGCGTCGGGGTTGGCGGGGGCTACCGTCGGGTTTGGATCCGCTCTTCACGGGGATGTCATGCCGAATACCTTGCCGCCCAATGAATCGTCCACGCGTCGTGACTTTCTGAAGGCGGGGGCCGCTGCGGGGGTGCTGGCGGCCCTTGCCGGCGCCGCGGCTTCGGGCGGGGAGCCCCTGGGGAGCCGTGTGGGGGCGGGGGCGCTGAGCGAGCGGGCGTCGCGCCGGGCGCGGAACGTGATCCTGGTGGTGGTCGACGGGATGGACCACGCTTCGGTGTCGCTGATGGACACGATCCGTCGCCGGCGGGAGGGGCGTCCCAGCCACTTCGCGAAGCTGTTGGTCGACCCTGTCACCGCGGTCGGGCGGTGCATGACGCACTCAAGGGACAGCCTGGTGACGGACAGCGCCGCGGCGGGGTCGGCGTTCGGGTGCGGCGAGCACATTGACAACGGGGCGGTCAACTTCGTCGATGGTCGCGAGCCGACGCCGATCCTCGTGCGGGCCCGGGACGCGGGGATGGCGACGGGGCTGGTGACCACGACGCGGCTCACGCACGCGACGCCGGCGGCGATGGCGTGCAACGTGCCGAGCCGGGGTCTGGAGGACGCGATCGCGCAGCAGTTGCTCGAGCGTCGGATCGACGTGCTGCTGGGGGGCGGGGCGAAGCACTTCCCTGCGTCGCTCGTGGAGCAGCACAGCGAGGTCGCGGTCGTTCGCGACGGTGCGGCGCTGCGGGGGGCGGGCTCGGGCCGCCTGCTCGGGCTCTTCGACGAGACCCACCTTCGGTACACGCTCGATCGCCCGGAGTCGCAGCCCTCGCTCGCGGAGATGACGCGTGCAGCGCTCGCGAGGCTGTCCGAGTCGCCCCGTGGCTTCCTGATGCAGATCGAGGCGGGGCGTGTCGACCACGGGGGGCACGCGAACGACATCGCGGGGCTGGTGCACGACATGCTGGCGTTCGACGATGCGCTCGAGGTCGCTACGGGCTTTGCCGACGCGAACGACGACACGCTGGTGCTGGTCACCACCGACCACGGCTGCGGCGGCCCGCAGTTGACCCTTTACGGGGAGGCCGCGTCCGCCGGGCTCGAGCGGCTCGGGACGGCCCGGCGGAGCTTCGAGTGGATCGAGACGGAGCTGGGCGGTTGGCGGGGCTTCATGGCGGACGCGGGCAAGACGCGTGAGGCGATCGAGTTCGCCGCCGGGTTCGACCCGGGCGAGGAGCGCGTCGCTTGGCTTGTCGACCGGATCGGGGCGCTGTACAGCCGCACCGGGCGAGGGGATGGTTTCGACGCGCGTTCGAGCGCGACGGCGCTGCTCGGGAGCGTGCTCTCGAACGGGTTCGCGGTGGGGTTCACCTCGACGAACCACAACGCGGACTATGTCGAGGTGCTCGCCCGGGGCCCCGGGTCGGAGCGGCTCGGGCGGCTCATCGACAACGTGGACATCCACCGGCTGATGTGCGAGCAGGTGGGGCTGCCCTTGGCCTGAAGCGGCTGCGCCGAAGGCGTAGCGGCGCGGCCGTACAAGAGCGAGTGTGCACCCGGAGGGCGCTACGGAGCGGCAGAAACGGCTCGAGCCCGGCGGGTTTACTGGTTGGGGCGGATCTCGAGACGCCAGTCGATCGCGTTGGGCGTGGTGGCGTTCGAGCTCAGGTAGTCAACGGTCCCAGGGGCGGACTCTCCGCGGCGCCAGGCGCTGTCGGGGTTGATGGGGCGCCCCCGGGCGTCGAAGAAGATGAAGCGGTACTGGTAGAAGACCGGCTTCTTGCCGGTCCAGCGGATGTCGACGTTCGAGTACAGGATGTCGTTCTCGCGCGTCTCGGTCGCGTTGTTGATCTTCATAAACCGGTTGAGCCCCCCGGTCGCCTGCACCTTGGGGTAGGCGTCGGCGGAGACGCGGTCGTTGTTCACCGCGGGGGGCGCGGTGCCGCACCCGGGGAGCGTCGTTCCGGCGAGGGCGCCCGCGACGGCTCCGGCGAGGGCCAGGCGGGTCCAGTCGATGTTCATGCTCACGGCTCGGTCTCCTTCACACGGTCGGGATCGAATGGGTCGGCCCGCCCGTTTCGGCGTCACTCCGGGTGGTGGATTGTACTTACCCGCCCCGCGCGAGCGGGGGCAGGCCCAGCTCGCGACGGAGGGCGTCGCTCCTTGGCTCGTACGGGGGGCGCTCGGCGCAGAATAGTCGGGCAAAGCCGGCGGACCCGGGCTCGGGCGGGACGAGCGAGGTGCCCCCCTCGAGGACGTGCTTGGCAGAAACGCCCATCTGCTCGGAGAGGTCCCAGGTCACCCCCTCGTCGCGGTAGAGGTTCTGGAGGTCGACGAGCCGGTAGCCCTCGAGGTGCCCCGCGGCCTGGTACTCGTTCAGGACCTCCTCGGTCGGCGCCCGCACGCAGCGTCCGCCCATGACGAAGGGCTTCATGTCGGCGTCGGAGACCCCGCGGGGGACTCCCGTGTGGTCGTTGGCGTAGACGACGCGACCCGACACCGCCCACGCCGGGGCTACCGGGGCGTCGTTGAGGCGCACGTACTTGAACTGGATCCGCTCGTCGCGGTCAGGGGGGTCGATCCCCGGGAGGACGAGCCTGGTGCCGGGCTTGCCCAGGATGCCCAGGTCAACCGTGGTGTCGGACTCTTCGATGTTCAGAGCCGCGAAGTAGCTCCGCTGGGGCAGCAGCTCGTTGTGGCGGACGTCCGCCTTGGCGCTTTCCGCGACCACGGCGCCCGCGAGCATCATGCCCAGGCCGACCGCGAGCTGGCCCCACTCGCCCTCGTCCGCCTCCGCCGCGACGACCGCGCCGCTGAGGATGAGCGCGTCGCCCAGCGCCGCCTTCACGACGCGGAGTTCCTGGTTGCTCCGCCAGCGGTGGTCGGTGGCGTAGACGTTGTAGTCCGCTGCGGGCAGGACTTGCGCCGCCGGCGAGCCCCCGACCTTCACCTCGAGGACTTCCTGCGAGGAGGCGGTCGCGGCGCGGTACTCGCTGAAGACCTCGCGGTAGCCGGTGCGGAACTTTTCGGGGCCCCTGCCATAGTCGACCCAGAGGATCGTGTTGGCCCGCCCGCTCTCGATCGCGTCGGCGACGCCCCGCAGGGCGGGGGCGTACTCGACCGCCTTGCGGAAGTTGTCGCGGGCCTGGTCCTCGTAATCCCGGCTGATCCGGCCCCGCCCCCAATTCGCGACGCCCGCCATGAAGTAGCCCGGGGCGAAATTCGTCTCGACGGGCTGGTAGCCCCGGTCGACGTACTCCTCGAAGGCGGTGTCGCCCGCGTCCTCGCCCTCCTGCTGCTGGGCCTCGAGCTCCCGGGCCTCAGCCTCCGCGTAGATCTCCTCGATCGTCTTCTTCCGCTTCGCGCCGTCCTTGCCCTCCACCTCGCCGAAGTCGCGCAGGAGAAAGAGCGAGTTCTGAGCGGCTGCGTTCGCGTTGTCCCAGTCGTCGACCGTCGCGAGCTGCGCCGCGAGATAGGCGTAGGCGGCGGCCTGCTCGAAGGGGTCGCCCTTCCAGTAGCGCTGGCCCTCCTCGGTCCCCAGGAAAGTGTTGATGGTGTTGTCGTCGTTCACGCCTTGGGCCCGCAAGATGTCGTAGGCAGCGAGGAAGGGCGTCTCCGCAGCGGACCACTGCCCGTCGGCGAGGTCGATCATCCCGTAGCGGACGCGGTCGAGGACGAAGTTGCGGTTCTCCCGCGCCTCGGCCTGCTTCGCGTCGCTCTTCTCGATCTTCCGCTGGATGACGGTCCGGGCCTGCCCGTACTCGCCCACGCGGACGCTGCTGAGCAATTCCGCGTCGGGCTGCCACGTCGAGCAGCCCACGGGCCCCAGGCCCACCAGCAGGGCCACGCCGGCAATCGCCAGTCTCTTGAGCGTTCTGCGCATCGTCCGGGCCCCCATCAGTTGAACGACCGCCCGAGCGCTTCGCGCTCGAACTCGGCCAGCCCCTGCCACTCGATCACCCCGTCACGCAGGCGGAGCACGGTGTACTCCGCCTGGTAGAAGTCCCGTCGCTGGTCGCCCTCGCTGCGCGTGATGCTCGTGATGCGAGCCGTCATCGTGTGCGTGGGCTGCCGGTCGTCGCCCGCCTCCGCGGTGATCGTCCCGCGGCGCTTGGCGTCCTTGAGCCTCTCCGCCGGGACGACCATCATCAGGTTCTTCCCGCGCCGAAGGGACCGGTCGGACGCGACCCGCCCCGCGACGGACTGGGCGAGGTACCACAGTTCCGAACGCGTGATGACGTCGGTCGTCGCGTTCTCCATCCGTGTGAAGGTGATCACGATCGGCTCGCTCGTCTCGGACCGCTCCGCGACGAACGGGCTCCCGGCGAACTGCTGCACCGTCTCGTCGACGATGAGCCGCATGTCGCCGATCGTCAGCCGGCTCGATTGATCGAGCGTGGGGCCGGCGCAGGCGCCCCCCAGGAGGACGAGGGCGGCGATCGCTCCCGCCCCCGCCCGTGCCACGTATCCCCGGCCCGCGCCCGTGCCCCCTCGTCGCATGCCGCTGCCCTCCGAGACGCGGGGCGCAGGGCCCCGTGTCGGATCCGTTGATGATGACCGTCCCCGGGAAGTCCAGGCCTCGCCCGGAGACGGTGTCTCGACCCGGATCAGCGCCCGCCGTACTGGATGAAGTACTCGTTGGTGAAGACGATCTCGCCGTTGGATTCGCGCATCACGGTGAACTCGATAAAGAACCCGGTCTCCGCCTGGCGGTCGAGCTTGCGGGCATCGCCGTTCAGGAAGAAGACGAAGTTGGCGTCGACATCGAGCCCCTGGAAGCCCTCGTTGCCCCCGCCGAAGGGGTCGGCGCCGCCGCCTTCGCGCTCGCGGTCGCTGTTGGCCCGGGCCCGCTGGCTGCCCTCGCGCAGCTGCACGTTCTCGCGGAAGTAGGGGTTGCGGAAGAGCTGGTTGCGGATGCTCCGGCGGACGACGTCGAAGTCCGTGGTGGGCACGGTGCCCGTCCGGTTGTCGATGTCGCCGAAGAACAGGGCGAC
>DAIQNV010000014.1:7739-16591 GCA_036788215.1 Phycisphaerales bacterium
GGGGCCCGGGGACCCCATGGTCGCCTTCGGGAGATCCCGAGGGTGATGTACGATGGGCAAGCGAGAGCGATCGCGATGGTTCACGCTTGATCCGCGACAGGGTGAGAAAGATCGGGCGGGAACGCTTCCCGCCGGCTCCCGTCGGAAAGGCGACAGGCATGGCCGAACGCGGCTCCGAACACACGTCCCGTCCCACGCTGGCGGAGTGCGCCGCGGGGCCCGCGTTCAGGGGCGCGCCGGCGGGGACTGTATCCAACTACGCAGGAGAGCCCGCCATGGCGAGCGAGACACCGTCGGCCAAGACCCCGCCCAGCGTTCCCCGTGGGGGTGGCAAGCAGCACAGCAACGCTCCGCACCCGGGGTGGTGGCTCCTCGCGATCGTCCTGCTGGCGGGCGCGGTCATCGCGGCTGTGCCCGCCTGGCGGGACGCGGGCGTGCGGACGCTGGCGACCTGGTTCGATCCCTCGTCGACCTCGCCCGGGAGCGATGGACCCTCCGCGGACCCGCTCGGGGCCCCGGCGACGCCCGTCGCCCCGAACGCGGGCGTGGTGAAGGGCGCGATGGACGATGCATCGCTCGCGACGGTCGAGCTCGTGAGCCGTGAAGGGGGCCGGGTGGTGGCGCGGGGGACGGTGCTGGATGAGTCGCAGCGGGCGGCGCTGGAGGGCCGGCTGAAGGACGCGGGGGTGGAGGCGGACCTCTCGGAGGTGCGGGTCGATCCCGGCGCGGTCGCGTCGGAGCTCGAGCGTCGCCTGCGTGGCGTGGGCGGGCGCACCGCGGCGGTGGTCGTGCGCGAGGGCGACGCGGGCCCGCAGCTGGTGGTGCAGGTGGACCCCGGCGACCTGATCAACGACGCGACGATCCGGACCATCGTGGACCAGTTTGTGTACGACATGACGCGGGTGACCATCCAGCGTCTGTGACAGTCAGAATCCCCGACCAGCCCCGGGGCCCTTGAGGAGATCCTCCATGCGATCGATGTTGCTTTGTGTTCTGATCGGCGCGGTGGCGCTCGCGGGCATCGTGTCTCCCGCGGGGGCGCAGCGCCGGCAGCCCCCGACGCAGCAGGCGCCGGAGGGGCCGGACCTCGGCTCGTTCCTGGCCTGCTACGACCGGCAGCAGCGCCCGACCGTCGCGATCGTCGACATCCTGGCGGCGCCGCGGGGGCAGGTGACCGGCGAGCAGCAGGCGTTCGGGGAGCGCTTCGGGCGCGCGGTGCGGGACCAGTTCAGCGATCGGCGGATCCGCGTCGCGGCTGCTGACCGCAACGCGCAGTTCCGCGACAACGCGGAGCTCGACCGCCTGCTCGGGATCAGCGCGACCGCCGCAGCGGGGAAGATCGGCGAGCAACTGGGCTGCGAGGTCGTCTTGCTGCTGATCATGCGGCCCGTGCGGGCGACCGCGGACGGGGGGACGGAGTACGACTGCGAGTACGAGGTGATCGATGTCGCTCGGAACCGCTCGATGGGCGGGAACCTGTGGACGATGTCGAGCCCGGGGCCCCGGGAGACAGCGCAGCGCCGGCGGAGCGAGCTGCTGAAGCTCTCGGGCTTCGTCGCGCGGGAGATGATGAAGGAGTACGTGGCGTACCACTGCGGCGAGACGCCGGTGGCGCCCCTGATCACGACGCCCTCGGCGCCGGTCCAGACGCCGGCACCCGTGACGTCGGTGCCCCGGATCGAGGGGCCGATCGAGCGGGAGTTCGTGGGCCCCTTCCGCGAGGTGGACCTGCGGGTGATGGGGGAGTTCGACGACTGGGAAACCGGGGACATCGTCCGGGGCATCCGGAACCTCGAGTACATCGAGACGGTGCTGGACGGGCCCTTCATCCGCAATGACGGGGAGCAGAAGTACGTGCAGATGACGATCTCCGCAGCCGGCACGCCCTTCGACCTGGGCGACGAGCTGGCGGGCGGGCTGTTTCTCGCGACGGGGAAGGACTCGCGCCTCCGCGAGGCGGACGAGCAGCAGATGGTCCTCGAGGTGAAGAACCCGACCTACTCGACCTGGATCGGTCGCGAGAGCCCCCGGAACCGCGGGGCCCGGGCGGCGCTCCGGCGGGCGTACCAGCGGGCCGGTGAGCCCGTGCTGCCGGTGATCATCCGGCAGGTGACGGGCAAGGACTTCAACGAGGGGACCATGGTCGCGCGGAACTGGTACTGGTTCTACCCGTTCCGGTTCGACCTGTGGGAGGACGCGGGCGACAACCGCGCGTACTCGGGCGAGGCGGTCGCGAGGTCCGTCGCGAGCCACCTGAACAACGTGGGCATCGACACCCTCAACGCGCAGCGGGCCTTCGACGCCGCTTCGGATCAGGACCTCGCGCCCGAGGAACTGCAGCGGAGCGCAACCCTGCAGCGGGTGCTGCGGGACCGCTACGGGACGGAGATGCTGGCGGAGGGCTCTGGGGAACTGAGCCGTCGCGTGGACCAGGTGAGCGTGTCGTACGGGTTCAGCGTGATGGACCTGGCCTCGGGGCGTGACCTCGCCAACACGCAGACCGCAGCGAGGGTCGTCCCCTTCGGCGACCTGGCGGCGGGTCGGTTCACGAACGAGGTCGCGGAGGAGCTCGCCGGGCAGCTCATCGAGGCGCTGATGCAGCGGTGGGAGCGGGGGACCGACAAGCTCTCGATCGTCATGGTGGACGCCGACACGATCCGCGAGAGCGACCGGGTGCGGTCGTATCTCGAGGAGAACGTGGACCAGGTCGTGTACAGCAACTTCCGGGGCCTGGGCTCGGAGGGCCAGGTGATCGAGATCGCCCACCGCGGCGCGGGCGACGCGATACGCACCGCCCTGACGGACGGGTCGAT
The DNA here is from genome assembly GCA_036788215.1 of Phycisphaerales bacterium. Taxonomy (GTDB): domain Bacteria; phylum Planctomycetota; class Phycisphaerae; order Phycisphaerales; family UBA1924; genus DAIQNV01. The sequence continues at coordinate 10,553 of DAIQNV010000014.1, forward strand.
GGGCGTGCGGTTCACGCTGGAAGAAGGCACGACTTCCGGCAGATTGCGCGTGAGCCTCGCCAACTGACGGCGCTTCAGAACTTGGAGTGAGCAGCGGGGCGGCGCTCGAGGAGGCCGCCCCGCTCTTTTTGTGCGCCCGATGCCCGCGGAGGCGCCGGACATCGCGCACGGATAATCACCAACAACGGGCGTCCGCGGAGGCCGGGGCTGGTCACGGACAGCGAACTACGGACGGATGAGCAGCTTCACCTGGCTCGGCACCGCGGCGATGCCGGGCGGGCAGTTGGCGGCACCGGCGCCATTCTGGGCGGATATGGTGCCCATGTAGGTGCCGGGTCGGCCCTCGAAGAAGACACCGGTGCTGCCCAGCATGTCGGTCTCGGGCCCCATGATGAGCTGGCTGACCAGGCCGCCGGCGACGCCGGCCTGGTCGCCGTTGGTCAGGGGGACCATGGAGCCCATGACGTGGATGGGCATCATCGTGGCGAAGGTTTTGACGCACGTGGTCCCGGGTATGGCCATCGGCGTCGCGGCGATGTTCGGATAGGGGATCGGGACGACCGCGGGGCCGACGATGGTCTTGCAGACATCGGGGAACCCGAGGCACATGCCGCCCATTTGCGTTTTCGACGGGAGCATCGCGGTCCCCTTTCGCTTGTCTGGTTCAGCCCAGGTGAACGGTGGACCCGTCGATGCGGGCTTCCTTGCTGGCGACGGAGTGCATCCGCTCGCTCCGCTGGAAGCTGAGGCCTTCGATGATGCGGTAGTCGGACCCGGCCCGGGTGATGCGTCGACCGGTGACCGTCTGGAGCACGGACCCGAGCGACTCGCGGACCGACTTCGCCACGGTATTGATCGCGTCGGCGATGACGGAGAGCCGACCGGCGTGCAGTTCGACCGCCTCGGCCCCGCCCAGGCGGAGCGTTCCCGCCAGGGACTGCACCCGGACATCGCCGATCGCAGAAAGCTCGACCGAGCCCGCGCCCCGGATGACGCCGATGATCCAGAAGCGCTCGCCGTCGCCCGCCGCCAGGAGCTCGTCGCCCACCGCCGCGGTGTAGCGGACGGGCATCGCCGGATCGGCCCAGGCGCGGCGGCCCCCGCCCAGATCGAGCAGGGCACGGTCCGCGTCGGTCTCGACGACGCGGCCGACACGGATGCCGGCGGCGTCGGGGGTCTCCCCTCGGGTCGCGCTCGGGTCAGTTGCCAGGCGTGTCATTTCGGCTTCTCCTCTGGTATTCGATCGGGTATGGGGGCGGACGGAACCGCTGGGCTTCGCGGAGGTCGGCGTCGGTACCCCGGATGCCGCCCTGCTTGGCGAGGGTGAGATCGGTGCGGGTCGCTTCAACCGCGTGCATGTTGGAGCGTTGAAGGTCGGTGTCCGTCACGCGGACATCGGTGAGGCTTGCCTCGGAGAGATCGGCCTCGACGAGATTGGCGTCGGCGAGGTCGATGCCCTTGGCCTTGATCCGCGTGAGCATCGCCTGATGAAGGTTGGCGTTCTTCAGGCTCACCATCGACATTTCAGAACCGTCAAAGCTGGACCAGCGGAGGTCGGCGTTGCCGAGGTCTGTACCCGACAGGATCGACGGGGCGAACTGGGTGTAGGTCGCCCGGGTGTTGCTCAGGTCAGCCCCGGTGAGGTCGGAGCCTATGAACTGCGACTGCGTCAGCTCGACACCCGCGAGGTTCGCCCCGCGGAGGTTGCTCTTGTTGACGATCGACTGGAAAATCCTGCAGCCCCGCAGGTCCTTTCCCGAGAGATCGGCCTCCGCGAGCATCGTGTTCGCGAAGTCGGTCTTGTTCAGGGTGATCGTCGGGAACGCCGGCGCGTCCAGGAACGCGGAACGGAAGCGGGTCTCGGTCATGTTGGCGCCGTCGAGCCGGGTCGCGGCGACCGCGAAGAGTTCGAGCGTGGCGCCCGACAGGTCGATGTTCTTCGCGTCCGTCTCGCCGATCATGAGCTGCTTGGCCTTCACGCCCGCGAGCGAGGCGTTGGTCAGCGTGCACTGGGAGACCGTGGTCTCGGCGAGCGTGGCACCGATGAGCTTGGCCCCCGTCAGATCGACATCGATCAGCGCGCAGCGCGTGAAGTCGAGGCCGGAAGCGTCCATCTCGGCGGCCGAGCCCCCGACGAACTGGCTGCCCACGAAGGATCGCACCGTCCTCAGGACGGCGGGGAGATCGGCCTCGTTGTTGGCGAGGGTGCAGGTGTCGAGCGCTGCGCCCGTCATGTCGCAGCCCGTGAGCGTGCACTGCTGAATCTGTGTGTTCAGGAGCCGCGAGCCGGCGAGGTTCGCGCCGGTGAGGTCGCACTGGTTGAGGACGCACTTGGTGAGACGGGTGTCCGCGAGCTGCGCGTCGGCCAGGGTTGATTGCATGAACAGCGACTCGGCGAAGTGGCCTTTGAGCTCGGCGCCGGCCAGTTGGCAGGAGATGAGCGCTATGCCCGTAGCGGGCTCATCGTCTCCTCCTCGGAGGGTGCTGGCGCTCAGGTCGCACTCCATAAAGCGAGAGCCAGTGAGGTTCCAGCTCGCGATATCGCACCGGCGGAGATCGCACTTCATGAACGCGATCACCTCGCGGTCCGCCTCCGCCAGGCGGGCCCCGTCAAGGCCGCAGGAGATGACCTTGACTTCGTTCACATCGGCGCCGGAGAAGTCAACGCCCGCGAGGTCGCACTCAGCGAAGACCGCCCCCGCGACGCGGGCGCCGCGGAGGGCGGACCCGCGGAACGAGCAGCGGAAGAACTTCGCCCCGGTCATATCGACGCCGGAAAGATCGAGACCCGAAAGGTCTACGATCGCGAACCCCGCGCCGGCGAAGCGGATCGTGCGGGGGTCGGACCGATCGGGCCAGGCCTCGTCACCGATGCGTTCGTACTGGTTGGGGATCTGGCTCATTGCTCGGGGTTCTTGAGGCTGGTGCGTTTGAGGTTGGTGTCGGCGAGCCAAACGGTGTCGAAGACGGTCTCGCAGAAGCCCGACTGGAACAGGCTGGCGCCCTCGAGGTGAACGCGGGTCATCTCCGCACGGTCGAAGGTCGACCGGAAGAGGTTCGAGTGCGTGAAGTCAGCGTCCTCGATGATCGCGTCGGAGAAATCCGTCAGCGGCGCGTTCACGCAGACCATCTCGGTGCCCCGCACCGTCGATTCGGCGAAGATCGACCGCGTCAACTCCGCGCCGCCGAACCAGGTGTCCTCGAGCTTCGAGGCCTGGAAGGTCGCGCCCGCGCCCTGGACCAGCCGGAAATCGGCGTCCGTGAAATCCGCACCCAGGTTGAGCGATGCCTTCTGAAGGTCGGCCGCCACGAAGCACGCCCGTGCTCCCTTCACGCCCGCGAAGGTCGCTCGCCGGAGGTCGGCGTCGAAGAAGGTCGCGTCTTCGATGGTCGCGTTCATGAAGACCGCGTTCGGAAGGCCGGCGTGCGCCAGATCCGCGCCGGAGAAATCAGACCCGAAGAAGATCGCCCGTTCCCCCCGGCAGCGGGACAGGTCGGCCCCCTTCAGGTCCGCCTGAGCGAGCATGGACTCGGAGAGATCCGCCCCGGCGAGCCTCGCACCCGGGAAAGTCGACACGCCCAGCACGCCCTTGGTGAGCGTCGCGCCCGAGAGGTCGGCGCCGTCGAAGCTGCACTCAACGGGCACGCACCGCGTCATGACCGCGCCGTGCATGATCGCCCCCGTGAAGTTCGTCTTGACGATCGAGCAGCCCGTGAAGTTCACGCCGGAGAGGTCGGCCCCGCTCAGGTCCGTTTCCTCCAGCAGCGACCCGGTCAGGTCGAGCCCCGCGAGGTTCGCGCCGCGAGCGTCGATGTGCGTCATGTCGCGTCCGTGCATCGGCCTGCCCTCCCGGGCCGCCGCTTCGAGCTCCTCCCGCGTCGGGCGCTGGTGCGTCGCGTGCATGCGCTCGCGGATCTCGGGGAGCTGCGACTTCTGCGCGAGCAACTTCGCCCGGGCTTCCTGGATCTCCGGGGCATCGCCGTGCTGGTCGAGCATCGCGAGGCCCTGGTCGAGCTGGGCCTCGATGCCGTTGATCGTGTCGAAGCGGGACGGGGGGATGGGGGCCGCAGCGGGCTCGGGCAGCGGGACCTCGAGCCCCTTCGCGCGGACCGCCTCGATCGCGGCGTCACGCTTCGCCCCGGCCTCCTCGCGCTGCCGCTCGGCGTCGGCCTCGTGCCCCTTGGCGGCTTCCTGGGCCCGCTCCGCCTCCGCCATCGCGGTGTCGATGTCGTCGCAGATGCCCTTGGGCAGCAGCACCTCGTGCGGCTTCTCGATGCAGCGGTCGAGCCTCGCGCGGAAATGAGCGAGCCCCTTGTTCGCTTCGCCGAGGTCCTCGGTCACCATCATCAGGTGCTCGATCTCGAGCAGCTTGAGCGTTCTGGCCTCGGTCTGACCCCGCCAGCACACGCTGACCTTGCCCTCGTCGGGCAGGATCGTGAGCGTGTCCATCACCATCTCGACCTCGCGGAAGGTTTCCGAGCCGTCGCGCTCCCGGATCAGGACGAACGCCCGGCACCGCTGCCCGGGGAGCTTCGTTCGGAACTCCGCGTGCTCGGGGTGCAGGTGGCGGAGTTCGATCGTCTCGTCGCCTCGCAGGAAGCCCTCGACCTGCTGGTCCGCAGGGGCGGCGTTGAAGTACGACCAGTCGAAGTCACCCGGGAGCCAGGGCCAGTGCTTCTCCATGTAGTCGCCGCCGTACGAGCCGAGCTTGTCGCGCCGCGGCTTCCACGCGGGATTGATCGGGCCATAGCCGATCGGCGGGCGGTTGGCGTCGCGCGTGGTGACCGGTTTGTCGGGCACCTCGAGGTTGGGCAGCTCGTCGCTGCGCTTGCCCCGCCCCGCGGGGTTCCAGGCGTCGCCCGGCCCGCCGAAGGCGCGGTCCCAGTTCAGGGGCATCGAGGTGAAGGGCGCGATGTCGCTCCGGGTGCCGTCCGCGAGCCAGACGCGGTCGCCGACGACATCGATCTCCTTCTCGACCACGACCTCGCCGGTGGAGCGGGTCACGCGGAGCAGCGTGCGGACGCCGGCAACGGGCTCTCCCTTGGGCGCGTAGGCGGAACCCAGGAGCAGGACATCGGCCTTGGGGCGGGTCGGGGCCTGCTCGCTGGCCTTGGTGAGGCCCGCGTCCGCGTCGCCCGCGGGATCGTCCGCGTTCAGGACGATCTTCACCGCGTCCTCGAGCGACGCCGGGCCGGGCCCGCAGACGCCCGGTTCGAGCGTGTACTCCGTCTTGGCCATGATCACGGCATACCGCTGCCCCTTGACGAAGCTGAACCCGCGGGGCATCGCGGTCATCGGGAGTGAGGGCCAGATTCGCATGGTGTGGGGCGGCTCGGTGTGCGGTGCGGTTAGAGGAAAGCCTGAACGGTGGCGAGCGAGATGCCGGACTGCTTCATCACCAGTTCGCCCTGCTCGACGGTCATCGCGACGCCCATAATGAGGTCGACCTTGCTCGCACCGGCATCGATATTGATATCGAGGCCCTGCCGCACCGCCATGTTCGTTCCGATGCGGAGGTCCGTCTTCGGGCCCATGAACAGCGAGAGCGCGGTGCCGAACGCCAGTTCCATCTTCGCGGACAAACTGATCGCGGTCTCTGCGGAAAGCTTGAGCGCGAGGCTCGCAGAGATGTTGATGTCCTCCTGCGTGCCGATGAAGATGCCGAACTTGTTCCCGATCATGATGTCTTCGGTCGCGCCGAAGCGGAAGCTGAACGCGTTGCCCATCACACGGGAGTCGGTGTTCGCGTGAACGACCTCGAAGGTGTCCTTGCGCGAGGTGGTCTTGACGGTCTGACCCTCGATCTCGATGTCCCCGGTCCCGGTCGCGTCGGTCTTGATCTCCAACTTGCCGAGCGAGAAAATCTGCGTCGTGCCCTCCGTGTCGAACAGCGTGTTCCCGGCGACATTCGTCGTCCAGTTGCTCCCCGAGCCGGTGACATCGAGCGTGTAGTGCCCGACGCAGTCGAAGTCGATGTTGCCCTGCGTGTTGACCTGGAAGCCGACGCCCGCCGCCGCCGCGGGGCCGGTGCCCGACCC
>DAIQNV010000014.1:16691-29715 GCA_036788215.1 Phycisphaerales bacterium
GTTGTCGGCCATGAGGCTTCTCCCCGCGGGCGAGCCCGCGCTGCGCGTCCGTTACCCGCCGATGCGAATGGTTGTGTTCCCGCTCGGGCTGAACATCTCGATGACCTGCTTGTCCGTCTCGGCACCCAGCACGATGTGGTTCTGCCCGGAGTCGCGCAGCTGCATCTTCAGGCAGTTGTCCGCCGGGTTCATCATCGGGCGGTTCTCTTCGTTGTACACGCGCCCCACGACGATGGGCCGGTCGGGGTCACCGTTGATGAAGTCGATGATGACCTCCTGGCCCGGGTGCGGGTTGCTCACCCACCCCCAGCCCTTGCCCGCCCATGCCTGGCTCGTGCGGATCCAGCAACTCGTGCCAGCGTCGGTCACGTTCTCCTGGTCGCCCACCGGGTGGCGGTCGTCGGTCCAGTGGTCCCAGTGGAACTTCACCCGCACACAGCAATAGTCGTCCTTCGCGAGGTCGGGCGTGTCCGCGCCATCGGCAGCGGTCGTCACGAACGCGGTCTGCATCTCCGCCTTGGGCTTGGGCGTCACGCGCTGCGGGCGGAAGGGCCTTGTCGCGGGGATCGCCTCGAAGCTGCACGAGAAATCGAGCGAGCCGTCCCCGTCCGCCCCGGGCTCCCATGCCGCCGCCATCGCGGAGATGTGCACCCCGGTGACGAGGAACCGTTCGCTCTCCTCGTGCCCCGGGTGCTGCGACAGCCCGATCTGCATGCCCGGCGCGAGCCGCCGGCTCGGGGTCTGCCCCCGGTAGAGATCGGCGGTCGTCTCGCGTTCTTCCTTGCGGAGCCTCGCGTACAGCGCCCCCTCCGCGGAGGTCTGGTGCCCGGGGAACGCCTCGAGCCAGCCGTAGCGCTGCCGCCCGCTCGGCCCATGGTCAAACTCGCCCTCGCACAGCTCGACGAGGTAGGTCGTCGGGCGCACCGCGCAGTAATCGACCACCCCGTACCGCGCGCAGCGGTAGGCGCTTGTCCGGACGAACGAGGTCACCGCCTCGGGATCAGTCGTCGTCTGGCCCGGGCGCTGCGTGGGCTGGTAGGGCATCAGCGCCCCGCCCGGGCGCTCCTCGTGCTGGGTCGAGTCGTCGCACAGGACGAGCGTCTCGCCGTCCCGCGTGTACTCGAAGTGGTAGTAGATCCCGTCGTCCTCGAGCAGCCGACTGACGAAGTTGAAATCCGACTCGGCGTACTGGGCGCAGAAGTCCCGCGTGCGGTAGCCCGTCTCGAACAGGTTGAGCTGCACATCCATCGTCCCGGAGTGCGGGCGCAGCATCGCGTCGACGACACCCGCAGCGGTCTTCTGCAGGAACACCCGGTACTCGCGGTTGGCGGACATCATCGACAGCCAGGGCCGGACCTCCGCCCGGTACCGCCACAGCCCCCCGACCTGCCCCACGCTCTCGAAGGACCACATGTACCCGTGGATCCAGCGGGGATCCCCCCCGACCGCGCTGTCGATCCGCACCGCGACCGCCTGGCCCAGCACCTCGTTCGGGTCGATCGCGGGGTTCGTGGACCGCATGTCCAGGTGCGTCACCGACGGACGCCCGAGCGCCTCCGTGTGGTCGACCGAGTGCAGCAGCAGCGTGTCGTCCGGCAGCGCCGTGTGCACCGCGATCTGACGCGATACCTGGGAGTACCCAACATCGATCCGTCCGATTTCGACTGGCATACGACCTCGCTTCCGGGGACTCCGGCTGCCCGACCGACCCGGAGGGCCCGCCGCTCAGCGTACCGAGACCAAGCGCACGCCGGGCCCGTCACTCACGCGCCCCCCGGCGCTCCATCGTCGCCGAGGGGCGCAGGCACCTCCCGGCTCCCGAACGGCTCAACCGCCGGCCGACGCCGACCCCCGGACCCGCCCGAGCAATTCTTTCACCGCCGCCTCGAGCTGGGGGTCCCGCCCCGCCGCCTCGTCCGAGGGGGTCAGGGAGACCGCCAGGTCCGGGATCGTCCCGTTGTGCTCCATGTCCGTCCCGTCGGGCAGGTACCACCCTCGGAAGGGCATCCGGACCGTCGTCCCGTCGATCAGGCTGAACCCGCCCGTCGAGATCACCCCGCCGAACGTCTGCTCGCCCACGATCGTGCCCCGCCCGATCGTCTTGATCGAGTGCGCGAAGATCTCCGCGTTCGAGAACGAGTTCGCGTTGATCAAGACGTTGATCGGACGCTGGTACGCGTAGATCAGCCGCCGGTCACGCGGGTAGTCAAACGGGCTCACCGCCGACTCGTCCGCGCCCCTTGGGATCGTGTACGCGTGCTGCGGGGCGGTCAGCGACGCCAGCAGGATGTCGGTCGTCCAGCCCCCCCCGTTGTCCCGCACATCGATCACCAGCCCCTCGCGCCCGCCCGCCGCCGCGAACAGGTCGCGCTCGAACTCCCGCACGCTGGGCTCGCTCATCCCGCGGATGTGCAGGTAGCCCAGCCGCCCATCGCTCAGGCGCTCGACCATCGCCCGGCGCTCCGCGACCTCCGCGTTGTAGCCCAGCGTGCTCTCCTGCCACCAGCCCTGGGGCGTCAGGACGAGGTAGACCGTCTCCGCGTTCGGCCCGGCCCCCGTCGCGTCCATCACCCCGGGCTCGCCCCGCAGCACCTCGAACAGCGTCTCCTCGCCCTGCGTCCCGCTCATCGCCCGAGACCACGCGATGACGCCCGCCGCCGTCTCATCGCTCGCGAGCGTCTGCGAACCGATCGCCACGATCAGGTCCCCCACGAGCAGGCCCTTGTCCCCCTGGTCCGCCGGCCCGTCATCCAGGACCCGCATCACGCGGTACCCGCCCGCCTCGGGATGGACCCGGATGCCCAGGTACCCCACCCGCTCGCTCGGGGCGCTGAACGACTGCCCGCCCCGCATGCCGGTGTGGCTCCCGTCCACCTCGCCGAAGAGCATGTTGCCCAGCCGGTTGAACGCGCTGCTCGTCCGCGTCCGCGCCGCCAGGTCCGCGTAGGTCGCGCTGATCGCGTCCCAGTCCACCCCCTTGAGCGTCTGGTGGTAGAACCCCGCCCCGAACCGACGCGCCGCCTCCTCGAACTTCTGACGCTGCTCCGCAGCCACCCCGATCATCGCCCGCGCCGAAACCGGCAGCGACGTCGTCTTCCCCCCCTCGGGCCCCGTCGTCGCCGCCCGCCCGCTGCGGACATACGCCACCTTGTCCCCCGTCAGCGACACACCGACCGACCCCACGCCCCCCGTCGCCAGGCTCTTCCGTTCCCGACCCCGGTAGTCGACGCTGTACAGCCCAGACTCGCTGTCGATCGTCGACGAGAAGATCACCCGGTCTCCCGCCGGCGTCACCGCGAGGTTCCCGACGCTCGCCGGGATCGACGTGAGCCGCCGGATCCGCAGGTACGCGTCCCGCGTCTCGAACTCCAGGACATCCGCGTCCTCAGCCGCATCCTCGTCCGCCCCCGCGTCCTCGCCTTCCCCCTTCTCCGCGTCGTCCTTCCGGGGCTCCACCGGCTTGAGCTTCTTCACCGCCGACTTCTGCCCGTCGAAGTACTCCGCAAGCTCGTAGTCCGCCAGGTCATCGAGCGACCGGTCCAGGAAGACCGCGTACACATCCATATCCCAGTTCGTGCCCGACCGATCGCTCAGGAAGTACAGCACCTTCCCGTCGTGGCTCAGCCGCGGCGCCGTGTCGATGTCCGGGTGACGCGTGACGTTAATCGGCTCGCAGTCCCCGCCCCCGCACCGCGTGTCGAGCAGGAAGATGTCGCTGTTGAAGTCCAGGTCCGACCGGTCGTACACGATGTGCACGCTGTCTGATGCCCAGAAGACGCCCGGCTCGTCCCACCCAGCCTCGAGCTCCCGCGTCGCCCCGCTCTCGAGGTTCAGCAGCATAAGGTCCCCAAGCCCCCGGACATACGCCAGCTTCGTCCCATCCGGGCTGGGCGTCGGGCTGCCCAGCGCCTCCTCCGAAGACAGCACCGTCTCCACCGAGAAACGCAGCCCCGTCGCCCACCGCGCGCTGGGCTTCGGTCCCTTGGGCTCGTCCTTCTTCGTCTCGGGCTCCGTCTCCCCCTCGCCCGCCTCCTCCGAGGGCTCCTCGCCCGGCTCGCCGCCCTCGCCCCCCTCGTCCGTCGCCTCCTCGGGCTCGACCGCCGGCTCTGCCGGCTCATCCCCGCCGGCCTCGTCCTCCTCAGCCTTCTTCTTCGCCTGTTCCGCCCGGTGGTCGATGTCCGCCCGGCTCAGCTCCACCGTCGCCCGGTAGATCGCGTCCGGCCCGTCCCGGTCCGAGACGAAGTACAGCCCCGTCCCGTCCGGCGTCCACGCGATCGAGTGCTCCCGCGAGACGCCCTCGGTCACCCGGCGCGTCGGCCGGTCTTCCTCCACGCCCCGCACCACGATCTCACCCCGCACGACCAGCGCGATCACCTCACCATCGGGGCTCAAGACCGCCTCGCTCGCCTCGCTCGAAAGGTCCACCGTCTTCGTGGGCCCGAGGTTCGCGTCCGCCGTCGCCCGCACGCCCACAGGCACCGGCCCCGCGTCCTGGCGCGTCAGGTCGAGCGTGTACAGCGTGTCCCACACCGCGAACGCAGCGGTCGAGCCGTCGTGGCTCACCGTCAGGTCGCGCACCCCGTGCCCGATCGTCGGCTCGTTCCCGGGCTCGAAGTCCGTCAGCTGCACCATCGACCGCGCGTTGGCGTCCGTCACGCCCGCCCGCAGGCGGTACACATTGTTCTGCCCGTCACGGCTCGACACCAGGAGCACCGACCCGTCCGCCAGGGGCCAGCCCTCGCCGTCGTTCGCCGGGTGCGCCGTCAGCTGCGTGAAGTCGCCCGTCGCGGGGTCGAGCTTCCAGGCGTCGTGCGCACCGGGACCCCGGTACAGCGGGCGGTACCAGGGGTTGTACCCCCGCTCGAACACCACCGTCCCGTCCGGGCCCGACCGGGGCATCCCCCCGAACGCGTCCGTCAGCCGCTCCACAGGCCCGCCATCCAGGGGAGCCCGGTACATCCGAGGAGAGCGATAGATGCTGGGCTCGCGGGCGCTGCTGAACAGGATCGCCCCGCCATCCGACGAGAACGACCCGAGGCTCGCCCCCCGGTCCCCCCAGGTCACCCGCCGCACCGCCCCAGCCACCGGCCGCCCGCCCCCCGCGTCCACCAGGTCGATGACATAGATGTTCTGCACCCCGTCGCGGTCCGACTCGAACGCCAGCTTCGTCCCGTCCGGGCTGAAGGCGCTTCGGTCCTCCTGCGCCGGGTGGCTCGTCAGCCTCGTCGCCAGCCCGCCCGACGCGGGCGCGATCCACAGGTCCCCCGCCCAGGAAAAACTCACCATCGACCCATCGGGGCTCAACGCCGGGTACTGCGGGAACGCGACATCGGTCCCCTCCGCTCCCGACGCCACACCCCCGACGCAGCACCCCAACCCGGCAAAAGCGAACAAGACCCCGGTACCCAGACGGTTCATACGCACACCTCCGCTGAAGATCGCGCCCCCGCGGCGCCGGTCAACGGGCGAGTGTACAGAAATGCGGGCCCTGTGCCATGCCGGGCGCCCCTACGCGCCGCGCGCCGCCCGCAGCGTCAGCGACGCGTTGATCAGCCCCAGGTGGCTGTACGCCTGCGGGTGGTTGCCCAGCGCCTGACCCGTCAGGGGGTCCAGCTCCTCCGCGAACAGCCCCGTGGGCCCGGCGCACTTCAAATAGGCTTCAAACAGGTGCTCCGCGTCCTCGATTCGCCCGCTCTTCGCGTACGCCTCGATCAGCCAGGTCGTGCAAAGGTTGAAGCCGCCCTCCGCCCCGGGAAGCCCGTCGTCCATCCGATAGCGGTACACCGTGTCGCCCGCCCGCAGCATGTACTCCACAGCCGCCACGGTCCCTACGAACCGCTCGTCCGTCGGGTCGAGCATCCCCAACAGCCCGATCAGCAGCACCGAAGCATCGATGTCGCTCTCCCCGTACGCGCCCGTGAAGGTGTTGAGGTCCCGGTTGTACCCGTGCTCCAGCACATCCTTCAGGATTCGGTCCCGCAGGTCCTCCCACTCCGGGCGCGGACGGCTCAGGTGCCTTTCCGCGATCTCCACCCCGAGCGACACAGCCTGCCAGCACATCACCTTCGAGTGCACATGGTGCCGCCGGGGCCCGCGGATCTCCCAGATCCCGTGGTCCGGCTCCCGCCAGCGAGCCGCCACCGCCGCCACCATCGCGTCCACCAGCCGCCAGTGCTCCGCCGACAGCGGCGCCCCGCTCTCCAGGAGCGCGTGCACCAGTTCCACGATCGGCCCGAAGACATCGAGCTGCAGCTGCCGGCTCGCCGCGTTGCCCACCCGCACCGGCCTCGACCCGGCGTACCCGCTCAGCTCGCGGATCTCCGCCTCCGGGGGCAGCTCGCCCCCGTTCACCGTATAGATAGGGCTCAGCCGGTCAGGGCTGGGCAGGTCGTCGACGACCCCGAGCAGCCAGTCCAGGAGCCGCAGCGCCTCGCTGGTCATGCCCAGCTTGACCAGGGCCGTCCCCGACAACGCCGCGTCGCGGGGCCAGCAGTACCGGTAATCCCAGTTGCGGATGCCCCCGATGCACTCGGGCAGGCTCGTGGTCGCCGCCGCCGCGATCGCGCCGGTCGGCCCATGACACAGCGACTTCAGCACCAGGGCGCTGCGCCGCACCAGGTCCAAGGCGGGGAGCTCCGAGGGCAGGTCCAGCCCCGCCGCCCAGCTCTCCCAGTACCGCGCCGTCTGACGGCTCCGCTTCTTCTCGTCGATCACCCCGGGCCCGAGGGAGCCCGTCCCGTACCGCAGCTCCAGCACCACCCGACCGTCGTGCGCCGAGAGGTCGACCTCGCCGATCGCGGTCTGGTGGTGTCCCTCTTCTTCGAGCGTCCACCGCACCCCGGGCGACCGCAGCACCACCGGGTCCATCGTGTCCTCCACGATCAGACCGTCCTCGTGCAGCGTCATCCGCGTCGCCATCCGACCGAAGTCAAGACGCGGCGCAAACGCGATCCGCGCCCGCCCGCTCCCCTCCAGCACGCGTACGAGGTCCGTCCGCCCCGCCCGCTGCGTCGTCCGCCCGCCCGAGCAGTCGAGGTAGTCCGTCACCGTCATCTTGGGCCACACCGTGCGCAGGTGGAACGAGTCGCCCAGGTAGGTCTGCCGGACCGGGTCCCCCGCGCCCGTGGGCCGCACGCTGAAGTGCCCCGCCGCGGGCCCGCCCAAGAGCTCGCTGAACAGCCCCGACGAATCGATCCGGGGCAGGCACAGCCACACCAGCCGCGCGTCGGGCGTGACCAGCCCGACCGTCCGCTGGTCGCTCAGGAGCGCGTGCGTCTCGATCGCCACCGCGTCCGACCCCGCCAGCCACGCCTGGCGCAGCTCGCTCAGGCGCGCCAGCACCCGCGCCACGTCGCGCGTGTCCGCCACGCGGAAGGGCGCCAGCGACTCCTCGTCGCCCACCTTCACGCCAAGATCCGGCCCCTGCAGCGTCCCGAAAGCGTCCTCGTCCGTCACGTCGTCGCCCAAGAAGATCACCGCCGACGCCCCCACGCGCGAGCGGATCACGTGCAGCGCCGTCCCCTTGCTCGTCGCCACCACCGCGAGCTCGACCACCATCTTGCCCCGCTTGAGGTGAATCCCCTTCCACGAAGCCGGCCCGTCCTCGACCGCCCGCAGCGCCGCCTCCGCCGCCCCGTTCTCCGCGTTGCGGTAGTGGAACGCGACGCTCGCCGGCTTCACCTCAACGCTGCACCCGGCGTGATCCCCCGCGATCTCCTTCAGCGCCTTCTCGACCTTGCCCTTGAGCTCCGACGCCTCCGGATCGAGATTGTCCGCGAAGTCGAGGTCAAACTCGCTCCCATGGCTCCCGACCAGGTGCAGGTGATCGGGCGCCTGGCTCAGGCTCGCCAGGTCCGACAAGCTCCGCCCCGAGATCAGCGCCACGTGCGTGTTGGGCAGGTCCGCCAGCGACCGCAGCGCGACCATCGCGTCCCGGTCCGGCCTCGCGTCCGTCGGGTCCGACACGATCGGGCTCAAGGTCCCGTCGTAGTCCGACGCCACCAGCAGCACCGGCACCCGCGCCAGCATCGCCAGCCGGTCGCAAAGACCCCGGTCGATCCCCTCGGCCCGGTTCACACGCTCACCCGCATCGTTCGACATCGATCCTGCCCCCGCTCATCGGCACCAAGCCCAGTGTGATCAGCCGCCGGCAAGCCGCCGGATGAACGAATCGCTCCAGTCGTGCACCGAGTTGCTCTCCACCTTGAGCCGCATCGCGTGCATCCGCTTCTTCGCCTCCGCCGGCTCGATCGTCAGCGCCCGCTCGATGATGTCCGCCACACCGTCGATGTCGTAGGGGTTCACCTTGAGCGCCGTGTCCAGCTCCGAGGCCGCCCCCGCGAACTCGCTGAGCACCAGGACCCCGCTGTCCTTCAGCCGCGTCGCGACGTACTCCTTCGCCACCAGGTTCATGCCGTCCCGCAAAGGCGTCACCATCATGACGTCCGCCGCCAGGTAGCACGCCAGCAGCTCCTTGATCGGCAGGCTGCGGAACACGTAGTGCACCGCGATGTAGTCCGTCTGGGCGAACTCCCCGTTGATCCGCCCCACGTACTGCTCGACCATGCTCCGCAGGTCCGCGTAGTCGTCCACGCCCTGCCTCGTCGGCACCGCCACCTGGATGAACACGCAGTCCTTCGCCGAAACCCGCCCGCGCGTCAGCACCTCCTCGAACGCCCGGAGCCGAATGTCGATCCCCTTCGTGTAGTCCAGCCGGTCCACACCCAGGATGATCTTCCGGTGGTTCCAGCTCGAGCGGAACCGCTCCGCCGCCACGATCAATTCGGGGTCCCGCGCCAGCGTCTGGAACCGGTTCACGTCGATCGAGATCGGGAACGCCGCCACCTCGATCGACCGCCCGCTGTACTTCAGGTTCTCGTCCGTCCCCGTCGCCCCGCCGAAGCGACGCGCTGCCTGCGCGAAGTTCTTCGCGCTCAGCTTGTCCTGGAATCCCAGCACGTCCGCACCCAGGAGCCCCTCCATCACCTGGCGACGCCAGGGCATCTTCGCGTACAGCTCCTCAGGGGGGAAGGGCACGTGCAGGAAGAACCCGATCCGGCTCTTGGGCCGCAGCTCGCGCAGCTGACCCGGCACCAGCTGCAGCTGGTAGTCCTGCACCCACACCATGTCCTTGTTCGTCGTGACTTCCGCCGTCCGGTCCGCGAACCGCTGGTTCACCCGCACATAGGGCCGCCACCAGTGCCGGTGGAACGCGGGCTCACGGATCATGTCGTGGTACAGGGGCCACAGCGTGCTGTTGCTGAACCCCGAGTAGAAGCGCTCGTACTCGTCCTTGTTGATGGGCACCGGCCGGATCGCGATCCCGTCGTGCGTGAAGTCCGCAGGCTTCCGACCCGAGGTCGTCCCGTCCCACCCCACCCACGCCCCGCCACGCTCCTTCAACACCGGCGCCAGCGCCGCCACCAGCCCGCCCGGGCTCGTCTCCCAGACCGAACGGTTCCCACGCCGCACCCGCTTCACGGGCATGCGATTCGCCACGATCACGAGCCGCGCCGCGCCCGGGCGCGAACCGCCCTTGCCGGTCTTCTTCTCGCTCGATGCCGATGCCTTCGCCACGCCGCTGCGCTCCCGTTCCGCCCCCGCTCGACCACGCTGAAGACCCGGGAAGACGCCCCGGGACAGACTCTTCGGGCACAGGCCCGCCACACTGAGCCACCTGCACCCCGAGTGAGGCCCGACAGCCCCCGACCGCACGAGCCCCAACACACTACCCGCCCCGGCCCGCCCCCGCCGCCCCGCGCACCCGACGCAAACGCCTACACTCCGCCCCGGGCGACTTCGGCACACCGAACACACGCCGCGAACACGATATCCCAACCCCCAGGCACGCCCCAACCGACACCGGCGAACCCGTGCCACCCGCAGAAAGTAGGACCACCATGGCCGATGACCAGCCCCAGAACACCCAGCCCGGTCAGCAGCCCCAGGGCCAGCAGATCCAGCTCCGGATCGACGAGTCCAAGATGGGCACCACCTACGCCAACACCATCCGCACCTCCACGACCCAGGACGAGATCATCCTCGACTTCGGCGTCAACATCCCGATGCAGATGCCCAACCAGCCCCCCATGGTCGTCTTCAACGTCGGCTCCCGAATCATCATGAACTGGGCCGGAGCCAAGCGACTCGCGATGTCCCTCGGGTCCGTCATCCGCCAGTACGAGGAGCAGAACGGGGAAATCCAGCTCCAGCGCCAGATGCCCCAGCCCCCAGCAGCCCAGGCCTGACGCCCGCCACGACCGGCGCTGACCGAACAGTCAATCGCGACGGACACGCGGCCCGATGGCATCCACACGGCTGAACACCGCCGAACGAGCCAGCGACCCAGAACCGCGAAACCACCGACGCTCCCATGACAACACCGGACACCGCCGTCACGCACAACCACGCCCACGCCCGCCTCTCCGAGGCCGACATCCAGGCGCACAGCGCTGCGCTGTCGCGCGTCGTCGACACCGTCTCCCAGGTCGTCGTGGGCCAGTCCTACATGGTCCGAAGGCTCGTCCTGGGCCTCATCACCGGGGGCCACGTCCTCCTCGAAGGCGTCCCGGGCCTCGCCAAGACCCTCACCGTCTCCACCCTCGCCGGCGCCCTCCACGCCCGGTTCAGCCGCATTCAGTTCACCCCCGACCTCCTCCCCGCCGACCTCGTCGGCACCCTCATCTACAACCCCGGCAACGCCACCTTCTCCCCCCGCCTGGGCCCCGTCTTCGCGAACATCGTCCTCGCCGACGAGATCAACCGCGCCCCCGCCAAGGTCCAGTCCGCCCTCCTCGAGGCCATGCAGGAAAAAGCGGTCACCATCGGGGGCGAGACCCACCCCCTCCCCCGCCCCTTCCTCGTTCTCGCTACCCAGAACCCCATCGAGCAGGAAGGCACCTACCCCCTCCCCGAGGCCCAGGTCGACCGCTTCATGCTCAAGCTCAGGATCGGCTACCCCACCAAGGCCGACGAACGCGCCATCGTCGACCGCATGGCCTCCACCACACCCCCGACCACCGTCGACCCCGTCGTCACCCTCGACGAGATCACCGCCGTCCGCGCCCTCGTCAACCGCGTCAGCCTCGACCCCCGTCTCCGCGACTACATCGTCGAGCTCGTCCACCTCACCCGAGAGCCCCGCGACACCACCGGACCCGGGGGCACCCCCCTCGCCCGACTCATCGAGTTCGGCTGCTCCCCCCGAGCCTCCATCGCCCTCGCCCTCGCCGCCCGCGCCGAGGCCCTGCTCGAGGGCCGCCCCTTCGTCACCCCCTCCGACATCAAGTCCATCGCCCTCGACGTCATGCGCCACCGCGTCATCACCAGCTACGAAGCCGAAGCCGAAGGCGTCGACCCCGACGACATCATCCGCGCCGTGCTCAACGCCGTCCCCACGCCCTGACCAACCGCCACCACATGGAGCCCCGACCGTAAGGGAGCGGGCTGGACGAACCAACCAGTACCGCCAAACACCCCTCGCCGTCCTCCACCGCGAGCCCGACGCGATGCGCACCGAAGAACTCATGACCCAGGTCCGCCGCCTCGACCTCGCCACCAAAAGGCGATCGGGCGAGCTCCTCGCCGGACGCTACCACTCCGCCTTCAAGGGACAGGGCATCGAGTTCGCCGAGGTCCGCGAGTACGAACCCGGCGACGACATCCGCTCCATCGACTGGAACGTCACCGCCCGCACCGGAAAGCCCTTCATCAAGCGCTTCGTCGAGGAACGACTCCTCACCGTCCACCTCGCCATCGACACCTCCGCCTCAGGCCTCTTCGGCTCCACAGGACGCTCCAAGGCCCGCACCATCGCCGAAGCCGCCGCCGCCATCGCCCTCGCCGCGGGGCGCAACGGAGACCGCTCCGCCCTCACCCTCTTCTCCGACGACATCGACCTCGTCCTCCCCCCAGGCAGAGGCCCCCGCCACCAGCTCCGCCTCCTGCGTGAGCTCCTCAACGCCGCCCCGTCCGGCACAGGCCGCGCCATGCCCCACGCCCTCGAAGACCTCCGCCGCACCGCCCGCCGCCACTCCCTCGTCTTCCTCTTCTCCGATTTCACCCCCACCCCGGGCCAGGCCCTCACCGATCTCTTCCTCCCCCTCTCCATGCTCGCCCGGCGCTGCGACCTCGTCGTCTTCCGCGTCGCCGACCCCCTCGAGCGCGACCTCCCCCCCGTAGGCCTCATCGAGCTCACCGACCCCGAGACCGGCCGCCGCACACTCTTCGACACTTCCTCCCGCCGCGCCCGCAGACAACTCCAGGGCCGCTTCGACCGCCACGCCGCGGAGCTCAAGGACCTCTGCCGCCGCGCCGGCGCCGACTTCGTCGAGTCCGCCACCGACCACGACGTCATCGACGACCTCGCCCGCCTCTTTCACAAGCGGGAGCAACGCCGATGACGCGAATCGACGACAACCGGTGCCACCACCCGGGCTTCCCGGGTAGTGCTCCGCGCAGGACACGCAACGTCAAGCTCGGGTGCCACTGGCTGCTCGCCAGCCAGTGCCTCTTCACCCTCACCGCCTGCGACCAATCCCACGAACAACCCGCCGCAGCCTCCACCTCCGCCACCGCCCGCGACATCACCATCACCCTCTCCCTCTCCGACACCTCCCTCACCACCGTCGACCGCACCGCCCTCACCGTCGATCTCATCTTCCCCCCGGACACCCTCCCCGCCTTCACGCCCCCGATCACCGACACCCTCGCCTCCGCAGGCTGGATCGTCATCTCCGCCGAGACCGCCGAGCCCAGGCTCGCACCGGATGACCGCCTCCTGCGCCGCACCACCGCCACCATCGAGCCCTCCCTCCCGGGCGACCTCCCGATCCCCGCGCTCACCGCATCGCTCGCCAATGGCGACGCCGTCACCACCGATCCCCTCCCCGTCACCATCGCCACCCTCCTCCCCGAGGACGACCCGCTCGCCGACTCCCCTGAGCTCACCGAGGAACGCGACACCCCGCCCGAGCCGAGCCCAAGCCCCCTCCCCTTCATCGCCGCCGGTGCCGCCGCCCTCGCC
>DAIQNV010000014.1:29815-40819 GCA_036788215.1 Phycisphaerales bacterium
CGAGCCGAGCCCAAGCCCCCTCCCCTTCATCGCCGCCGGTGCCGCCGCCCTCGCCGCGATCGTCACCGCCCTCGCACTCGTCCTCCGCAAGAAGCCCAAGGCCCCCGACCCCCGCGCCGAGCTCCGCCGCCTCGCCCGCGACACTCGCCGTCTCGCCGACCGGGACAACCCGAGCCAGCAGGACCTCGACGCCCTCGACCGCGCCCTCCGCGAAGCCATCACGCTCTCCGCGTCCCGCGAAGCGGACCACGCCCAGCTCCTCGCCCGCCTCGAACGCGCCCGCTTCGCCCCCTTGCCCCCGCCCACGCAAGCGTCCCGCGATCTCGCCGAACACACCGCCTCTTCCATACGCACGATGCAGGAAAGCCACGCCCAGCGCATCGGAGACACCAGGCCAGACCCCACCGGAGAACGCGCGTGATCCCGGGCCTTGACGCCATCCTGCCCCACGACCGCCTCGAATGGCCCTGGGCCCTCTGGCTCCTCGCGATCCCCGCGCTCCTCGCCGCCGGCGCGATTGTCCGCCGCCTCGCCCGCCAACGCCCGCTCCACCCGGGCCTCGTCTATCCCGCCGACGCGGGCGCGAGCGCCATCGCCCCGACCCTCCGCGCCCGTCTCACCGCCCTCCCCGCCCTCCTCCGCGTCGCGACCCTCGTCCTCCTCGTCCTCGCCCTCGCCCGCCCCCAGCACGAGCTGGGCCGCACGAAGACCAGCACCGAGGGCATCGCGCTCCAGCTCGTCATCGACCGCTCCGGATCCATGGAAGAGCCCATGGTCTTCGGGGGCGAGCAGATGAACCGCCTCGAAGTCGTCAAGCGCGTCGCCTCCGAGTTCCTCACCGGCAACGACGACGACCTCAAGGGCCGCGAGGGCGACCTTATCGGCGCCATCGTCTTCGGCACCTACGCCGACACCATCGCCCCCCTCACGCAGAGCCCCGCCCTCGTCGCCGAGCTCCTCCAGAAGGTCGAGGTCGCCACCCTCCGCTCCGAGCAGGGCACCGCCATCGGAGACGCCCTCGCCCTCGCCCTCGCCCGCCTGAAGCGGGCCGAGGAAGAGATCGGTGCCGCCAACGCCCGGGACGAACGCAAGAACCGGCGCGCGGACGACGACCCGACCAACGACCCCAGCGATGACCAGGACACCTTCACCATCAAGGGCAAGGCGGTCATCCTCCTCACCGATGGCGAGTCCAACCAGGGCGAGATCCACCCCATCCAGGCCGCCATGCTCGCCGCCGACTGGGGCATCCGCGTCTACACCATCGGGATAGGCCAGGGCAAGTACATCCAGATGGGCAACCAGCGCATCCCCCTGGGCGGGGGCGTCGACGGCCGCACCCTGAACGAGATCGCCGAACGCACCGGCGGAAAGTTCTTCATGGCCACCGACGCCGAGGCCCTCCGGGGCGTCTACTCCGAGATCGACCGCCTCGAACGCACCACCATCGAGACCCGGGAGCTCGCCGACTACCAGGAAGCCTTCACCCCCCTCGCCCTCGCCGCCCTCGCCCTGCTCGCCCTCGAAATCTTCATCCGCGCCGCGGTCCTCCGGAGGGCCCCGTGATGCTGCACACACTCGCGACCCTCGCGACCCTCCCCCTCGACCTCGGCGCCCGCCTCGCCGCGCCCGCCTACGCCCACGCCCTCTGGGCCGTCCCCGCCGCCGCCCTCCTCATCGCCCTCGCCGCCGGCGCCCGCAGGCGGGCCGTCCGCCGCATGATCGGCGCCGGCATGGCCGATCTCATTCAGGGCGTCAGCCCCCTCCGCCGAGCTCTCAAGACCGCCTGCCTCCTGGGCGCGATCGCCGCCCTCGCGATCGCCCTCGCCCGCCCGCAGTTCAACGCCCGCGAGCGCGAGATCGAGCGCGAGGGCCGCGACCTCGTCTTCCTCGTCGATGTCTCCCGCTCCATGCTCACCCCCGACCTCGCCCCGAGCCGCCTCGGGCGCGCCAAGATCTGGATCCAGGACCTCGTCGCGGGCCTGGGCGGGGACCGTGTCGCCCTCGTCGCGTTCGCCGGCGCCCCCTCCGTCGTCAGCCCCCTCACCCTCGACCGCGCTTTCTTCGAGCTCCAGCTCGAACGCCTGGGCCCGGGCTCCGCCCCAAGGGGAGGCACCGCGATCGGCGACGCCATCCGCAAGGCTGTCACCGATGTCCTGGACCTCGACCCCGACAACCCCGCCCCCGAAGCCGGACGCTTCCGCGACATCATCCTCATCACCGACGGAGAGGATCAGCAGAGCTTCCCCGTCGAAGCCGCCCGGGCCGCCGGAGCCGCCGGCGTCCGCATCATCGCCCTGGGCATCGGCTCCACCTCCGGCGCCGCCGTCCCCGCGCCCGACGACACCGCCCAGGCCTTCCAGACCTACCGGGGCTCCACCGTCATCAGCCGCCTCGACACCCAGACCCTCGAGTCGATCGCCCGCGCCCACCCGGGCAACGCCTTCCTCAACATCGGAACCGGCGACATCGACCTCGACCAGGTCTACCGCGACCTCATCGCCGCAGGCGATAAGACCCAGTTCGGCTCCGCCACCGTCACCGAGTACGACGAACGCTTCTGGCTCTTCCTCATCGCCGCCCTCGCCCTGCTCACGCTCGAGTCCCTCATCCCGGGCGCGATGCGCCCCACCCGCCCCGCGCGCCCCCGGAGGGCCACCGCATGATCACCCTCCCCACGCTGCTCACAGCCCTCTCCCTCCTCGCCCCCGCCGCCACCCCCGCGCCAGCCCCAACGCCATCGCCCGCCCCCGAGGTCCGCCTCGCCGACGAACTCACCATCGAGGAAGCCCTCGACCGCGCCCGGCGCCTGATCGACGCCGGAGACCCCGCCCGCGCCGCCGAGATCCTGAACGCTGCCCTCGAAGACGCCGGGCCGGGCGACCCGACCGCCCGCGCCCGCCTCGTCGAGGCCAGCACCTGGCAGACCGTCAAGTCGTGGGACGCCGCCGCCTCCGCCCTCCGCGAAGCCGACTACGCCGCTGCCGATCCCGCGCTCCGCGCCCACGCCCGCTTCGCCCTCGCCCGCCAGTTCGTCGAAGAAGCCCGGACCCCGCCCCCCGCCGACCCCGAGAGCCCGCCTTCGCCCAACGCGCCCTTGACCCCAGAGCAGCTCGACGCCCAGGCCGCCCTCTACCGCGCCGCCGCCGAAGCCTTCCGCAGCGTCCTCGAGCTCGACCCCACGGACGCAGTCGCCGCCCGAAACACCGAACGCGCCCGCCGCCTCGCCGCCCGCGCCGAACGAGAGGCCCAGCAGCAGCGCGAGCAGCAGCAGCAGATGCAGGAACTCGCCGACCAGCTCCAGGAGCTCGCCCAGGACCAGCAGCAGGAGGCCGACGAGTCCCGCCGGTCGGACGACGCCGAGCAGCAGGCGCAAAACCAGTCCGAACTCGACAACCGAACCGAGCAAGCCCAGGACCAGGCCGAGCAATCCGGCGCCAACCAGTCCATCCATGACGCGATGAACCAGGCCCGCGAAGCCCAGGAAGAAGCCCAGGAGCGCCTCGAGCAGGGCGACACCCAGGGCGCCGCCGAAGCCCAGGAACGCGCCGCCGAAGCCCTCCGTCAGGCCGCGGAAGAAGCCCAGCAGCAGGCCGGCGACCAGCAGCAGGGCCAGCAGGGCGAGCCCAGCGACGAGCAGCAACAAGCAGAGCAACCCGAGGGTGAACCCCAGGACCAACAGGGCCCACCACGCGACGAGACCGCCGAAGCCCTCCTCGAACGCGAACGCCGCCAGCGCGAAGCCCGCGACCGCGAACGCCGCACCATCCAGGGCCGCCCCGTCATCGTCGAGCGAGACTGGTAATGACACGACCACTGACCCCCATCCTCGCCCTCCTCCTCCTCGCCCTCGGCGCGATCGCCCCCTGTGCCCACGCCCAGCCCGACACCGGCGACCGCAGGGGCGTCTTCGCCTACGCCGAGCCCGAACGCACCTACCTGGGCTCCCCCGTCCGCTTCGTCATCGTCCTCGAGAACCTCGCCGACGCCGAGCCACCCGACTTCGACCTCGACTGGGCCACCGTCGCCTACCAGGGCGCCAGCCAGTTCTCCAGCACCAGCGTCCGCATTATCAACGGTCAGCCCACCCGCCAGGCGGTCACCCAGGTCCAGCTCCAGTACGCCCTCACACCCGAGAAATCCGGCGTCTTCGTCGTCCCCGCCCAGACCGTCCGCGCCGGGGGCGAGGCCTACGAAACCCAGCCCGTCCGCATCACCGTCCTCGAGCCCGAGACCGCCCCCGGGGGCCGGCTCTACTTCGAACTCTCCGACCCCGAAGTCTGGCTCGGAGAAGCCGTCCCCGCGCAACTCATCTGGGCCCTCCCCGACCTGGGCGGCGCCGACGTCTCAGGCTTCGAATTCAGCGGCTCCCCACCCGCCCGCGTCGATGTCGAGCCCTCCGGCTCCAACATCACCCGGGGCTCGGGCCGCTACCGGGAACTCCCCCTCTGGGGCAAGCGCGCCATCGGACGCGTCGGCACCCGCTCCATCGACGGCCGCCGCGCAACGACCCTCACCGTCGAGCTCAACCTCATCCCCACCGAAGCCGGCGAGATCACCATCGACCCCATCACCGTCGTCTTCGACGTCACCACCCCCGGCGCCCGCGCCCCCGTCCGCATGATGCAGCGCTCCGAGCCCACCACCCTCCGCGTCAAGCCCCTCCCTACCCAGGGCCGCCCCGACACCTTCACAGGCCTCGTCGGACGCTTCGCCATCTCCGCGACCGCCGAGCCCAAGGCGGTCAACGTCGGAGACCCCATCGACCTCTTCGTCACCGTCCAGGGCGCCGAACCCATGCGGGGCGTCCGCACCGGCCCCGACCTCGCCCCCCAGCCCGCCTGGCAGGACTTCCGCCTCAGCCCCGACGGCTGGCGCTTCGAGCCCGGGGGCGAGTTCGGCCAGCGCCTCTTCAAGACCACCGTCCGCGCCGGCACCGCCAACATCAACGAAATCCCCCCCATCGAGCTCGCCTACTTTGACCCCGAAGCCGGGGAATACAGAACCGCCCGCTCCGCCCCCATCCCCCTCGAGGTCCGCGCCGTCCGCGAGGTCACCGCGGCCGATGCGGTCGTTTCCCCGGGCGCGCTCCCCGTAACATCTCCCGGAATCACCGGCCCGAACGCCGTCGCCCGCTCCCCCCTCGAGGCCAATAGTGGGGGGGTCTGGGCCAACGACCTGGGCCCCGCCGTCCTCGCCGCCGACGCCTTCACCGCCTCCGACGCCCTGGAAAGCCCCGCCTTCCTCACGCTCCTCGCCGCCCCGCCCGCCCTCTGGGCCTTCGCGGGCCTCGTCGCTGCTGCCCGCACCCGCCGGGACCCCGCCGCCCTCCGCGTCCGCAGCGCCAGGCCCGCCGCCCTCCGCACCCTGCGGACCAGGGGCGTCGCCCCCGCCATCCGCGCCTACGTGGGCCGGCGCTTCGGCCTCGCCACCCGGGCGGTCACCGCTGCCGACTGCCGCGAGCACGCGGAGCGCACCGACAGCGACGCGGGGCGCGAGCTCGCCCGCCTGCTCGCCCGGGCCGAGGCCGCCGCCCTGACAGGCGAGCCCCTTGACCGGGCCGACCGCGCCGACGCCGCTCGCCTCATCCGCGCCTTCGACCGCGACGCCACCGCCCACAAGCCAGCTACGAAGCTCACCCGACAGGGGGTGCCCGCGTGACCCGCCTCCTCGCCCTCATCCTGCTCGCCCTCGCCAGCGCCCCCGCGCTCGCGCAGGCGCCCACCCCCGCAGACCTCCTCGCCCGCGCCGAGTCCGCCTACCGCCGCGCCGTCGAGCTCACCGCGACCGACCGCACCCAGGCCCGCGCCGCGTTCGCGGAGTCCGCGGCTGCGTACGCTGAACTCATTGAAGCCGGCGTCGACAACGCCCGCATCCAGCGCAACCTGGGCAACACGCTCATCGCGTCGGGCGACCTGGGCCCAGCGATCGCCGCCCTCAAGCGGGCCGAGCGCCTCGACCCCTCGGACCCCCGCACCGCTGATGCGCTCGCCGCTGCCCGGGCCCAGGTCCGCTCCACCGTCGAGCCGGGCCTCCGCACCCGGGCCGAGTCCGCCTTGCTCTGGTGGCGGGGCCTCATCCCCCGTCCCGCCCTCGCCTGGACCGGCGCCGGCGCCTGGGCCACGCTCTTCCTCGCCCTCGCCCTCGGCGCGTGGAAGGCCGCCACCACCCGCTGGCTCGTCGCGGGCACCGCCCTGCTCGCGCTCGTGGGCCTGGGCTCGCTCGGCGCCGAGTGGGCCCTCATCCGCTCCGGCGCCGAGGCGGTCGTCGTGCAGGACAACATCACCGCTCGCCTCGGCCCATCAGAAGCGGTCTACGAGCCCGCCTTCACCGCCCCCGTCCGCGAGGGCGTCGAGGGCCGCATCCTCGAGGAACGCGACGGCTGGTCCCGCGTGCGCCTCCGCTCGGGCCAGCAGGCCTGGCTGCCCAACTGGTCGCTCGAGCGCGTCTGAAGGCAGGATCAGGATCGCAGATCTCAGATCTCAGATTTGAAATTTCGGATCTGAGATCTGAAGTGTTCTCCTCACCTACATCCGCTCCAGCGCCCCATCCACCGCGCCGATCAGGTCGCCCACGTCCTCGATGCCCACGCTGAAGCGGATCATCGAGTCGGAGATCCCCAGCTTGGCCCGATCATCCGCCGGGATGCTCGCGTGCGTCATGATCGCGGGGTGCTCCACCAGCGACTCCACGCCCCCGAGCGACTCCGCCAGGCTGAAGATCTCGAGGTGCTTCAGGAACCGCTTCGACTCCTCGAGCCCGCCCTTCAGGTACATCGTGATCATCCCGCCGAAGCCGCACATCTGCTTGGCCGCGAGGGCGTGCTGCGGGTGGTCCTTCAGCCCCGGGTAGACCACCTTTTCCACCTTCGGGTGCCCGACCAGGTGCTCCGCCAGCTTCCCGGCGTTCTCGCAGTGGCGCTGCATCCGCACGTGCAGGGTCTTGGTCGACCGCAGGATCAGGAAGCAGTCCATGGGCCCGGGCGTCGCCCCCACCGAGAGCTGGATGAACCGCAGGCGTTCCAGCAGTTCATCGTCGCTCATCGCCAGGAACCCGCCGATCAGGTCCGCGTGCCCGCCCAGGTACTTCGTCGTCGAGTGGCAGACCAGGTCCGCGCCGAGGCTCAGGGGCGTCTGCAGGTAAGGCGTCGCGAAGGTGTTGTCGACCGCGCACAGCGCGCCCTGCTTGTGCGCCATCTCCGCCAGGGCCGCGATGTCCACGATCTTCAGCGTCGGGTTGCTGGGCGTCTCCAGCCACACCAGCTTGGTCTCGGGCGTCATGGCCCGCTGCACCGCGTCGTGGTCGGTCATGTCGACGCGCGACACCCGCACGCCCACGGGCTCGAACACCCGCTTGAACAGCCGGTAGGTCCCCCCGTACACGTCATCGCTCAGGAGCGCGTGATCGCCCGCCCGCATCAGGTGCAGCACCGCGTCGATGCTCGCGACCCCGGAGCTGAACGCCAGCCCGTGCTTGGCCCCCTCCAAGGACGCGATGTTCGCCTCGAGCGCCGTCCGCGTCGGGTTTGCCGCGCGGGAGTAGTCGTACCGCTCGACGAACTCGCCCGGTGCGCTCTGCACGAAGGTGCTCGTCATGTAGACCGGCGTCGTGATCGCCCCGGTCGAGGGGTCCGGCTTCTGCCCGGCGTGAATACAGCGTGTCGCGAACGAAGCGTCGTCGTGCATGTCGTGTCCCAGTCTCAAAGGCCTGCCCGGCTCCAACCCTCAACCCGCCCGTGCCTCAGACATTTGGCCCTTTGGCCCTTTGCGCTTTGGCAATGTGCTACCTGCTCGACAGGTACTCCACCAGATCGATCTTGCTGATCACCCCCACCAGCTTCGAAGCGTCCACCACCATCGCGGTGTGGTCCGACTCCAAGATGTGGAACAATTCCTCAACGCGGGCCTTCGGGTAGACCAGGCCCCCGATCGGCGACGCGATCGCGGAAACGGGCGAATCCCCCCGCACCTTCTTCGTGTGCAGCCCGCGCAAGAGGTCGATCTCGTGCACGATCGTCTTGGGCAGCGCCTGCAGGTCGTCGTCCGCGATCAGGGGCACCTGGCTCACCCCGTGCTCGCGCATCATCGTCGCGACCGAGGCCACCGACTCCGACGCCCGCGCCGTCAGCACCTTCGCCTCCTTGCCCGCCAGGAGGTCCTCGACGAGCCCGAGGTCCGGCCCCTCCTCCATGAACCCGTTCGCCCGCATCCAGTCGTCCGCCAGGTACTTCGAGATGTACCGCCCCGCGTTGTCGCACAGCGTCACCACGATCACCTTGTCCGGCCCGAGCTTTCTGCCCACCTCGACCGCCGCGTGCACGATCGACCCCGACGACCCCCCGCAGAACAGCCCCTCCTCGCGCACCAGCCGGCGGGCCATGATGAAGCTGTCCTTGTCGTTCACCTGCACCATGTCGTCGACGAAGTCAAACTTCATCGCGCCGCACTCGATGTCCTCCCCGATCCCCTCCACCTTGTAGACGTAGGGCGTCGGCATCGTCCCCGTGTGGAACAGGTGGAAGTGCACGCTCCCCAGGATGTCGACGCCGATGATCCGCTTCGTCGGGTCCTTCTCCTTGAGGTACTTGCTCACGCCCGAGATCGTGCCCCCCGTGCCCGTCGCCCCCATGAAGACGTCGAACTTTCCCTCCGTCTGCTCCCAGATCTCCCGCCCCGTCGAGTGGTAGTGCGCGTCGATGTTCGCCCGCGTGTGGTACTGGTTCAGGTAGAACGCGCCGGGCGTCTCCTCCGCGATCCTCTTCGCGGTGTTCACGTAGTGCTCCGGAGAATCACCGGGCACGTCCGTCGGCGTGATGATCACCTCGGCGCCGAACGCGCGCATCGAGTTGATCTTCTCCTGGCTCATCTTGTCCGGCATCGTGAAGACGCACTTGTACCCCTTCACCGCCGCCGCCATCGCCACGCCCATCCCCGTGTTCCCGCTCGTGTTCTCCACGATGGTCCCGCCGGGCTTGAGCAGCCCCTCTTTCTCCGCCTGCGCGATGATGTAGTTCGCCATGCGGTCCTTGATCGAGCCCGCGGGGTTCATGAACTCGCACTTGGCGTAGATCTGCGCGCACCCCTCCGGCACCACCCGGTTCAGACGCACCAGGGGCGTCCGGCCGATCGCCTCAAGGATGTTCGCCTTCGCGTTGGGCACGGTCACGGGACGGGAAGCGGTGTCGGTCGTGGTCATGGTGGTCATCTCGTGCCTGCTCGCAATCGCTCAAAGTCACACCGGGACAAACGGGACCGGCTCTCTCCGGGACGCTCCGGGAGCGTAGGGAACCCCCCGCCCAACGGCCCCCAATCCACACTCATTCGGTTCTCGGACGGGTCAAAATGCGTACTCCGGGCCAATGCTGGGCCCTCTGGGGCACTACAGGTATACTCGCACCGATGCCGACACGTCCGATCTACCTCGACAACGCCGCCACGAGCTGGCCCAAGCCCCCCCAGGTCGGCGAGGCCATCGCCCGCTTCCTCGCGGAGAGCGCCGGCAACCCGGGCCGGGGCGGGCACACGCTCGCGCGGGCCGCGGGGGACACCGTCGAGGAAGCACGCCAGCGCCTCGCGACGCTCATCGGCGCCACCTGCGAGCGCCGCGTCATCCTCACGCATGGCTGCACCGACTCGGTGAACATGGCGATCCACGGGGTGCTCCGAGCCGCCCTCCGCCGCTTCGGCGCCTGGGCCCGCCCCCGCGTCGTCGTCTCCGCCACCGAGCACAACGCGGTCCTGCGCACCATCCACTGCTACGCCGACGACGGGCTCATCGACCTCAAGGTCGCCCCCTGCGATGGATGCGGGCGCGTCGACCCCGAGAGCGTCGCCAACCTGTGCACGCCCGCCACCGTCCTTGTCTGCGTCTCGCATGCCTCCAACGCGGTCGGCACCGTGCAGGATGTCTCCGCCATCGGCAAGGCGGTCCGCGAACGGGCCCCCGAGGCGCTCACGCTCATCGACGCCGCCCAGACCGTCGGCCACATCGACATCGATGTCGAGCGCGACGAGATCGACCTGCTCGCGGTCGCGGGCCACAAGGGCCTCCGGGGCCCCACCGGCACGGGCGCGCTCTATGTGGGCCCGAGGGCCTTCTCCGAGCGGGCGGACGAGAACCGCCTCTTCTGCCTCCGCCGGGGCGGCACCGGCATGATCGGCGAAGGCTTCGATATGCCCCCGTTGCTCCCGGACGCCCTCGAGGCCGGCACCACCAACGCCGCCGGGTTCGCGGGCCTGCTTGCCGCCATGGACGCGTCGACCCCGGCCTGGCACGAGCGCGAGATGCAGCTCACGCAGCGCCTGATTGATGCGTTGACCGGCATGCCCCACATCCGCATCTATGGCAAGCGGACCTGCGAGGCCCGCACCCCGGTCGTCCTCTTCACCATCAAAAACAAGGCTTCCCGCGAGGTCGCCGCCAAGCTCGACCGCGACCACGCCATCTGCGTGCGCGGGGGCACGCACTGCGCCCCGCTGCTGCACGAGGCGATGGGCACCGCGCCCGACGGCGCCGTCCGCGCCAGCCCCGGCGCCGACACCACCGACGGGGACCTCGACACCTTCCTCGCAGCGATCGACGCCCTCACCCCCGCCCGCGTGTAGAGCGCCGCGTCCCCTCCCTCGCCCCCTTTGGGGAGAGGATGTCGCGCAGCGACAGGAGAGGGGCTACGCCAGCGAAGCGCCTCCCGCTCCTCCGAGCCTCCTCGCGCGACCACCGCCCATCCTTCAACAACGCCCAAAGCCAGAGACCGATGCCGGGACGCCCGATCGTCGCGTCGCGATGATCACCCCGGTGCCCCGAACCGCCCGCAGGGCGCTTCGGGCCGGACCACCGCACACCCTCGCCCCGCACGACAATCCCCGGCCGCCTGATCTTCGCCCAGCGAAGATCAGGGTTCACACCAACGCCCAGACCCTGCAACCTGAGATCTGAGATCCCGCTCCCCACTCCCCGCTCACTCTTCGACGACCACAAACCCCCGGTCCCCGAACACGCTCATCG
>DAIQNV010000014.1:40919-54833 GCA_036788215.1 Phycisphaerales bacterium
CTCCCCGCTCACTCTTCGACGACCACAAACCCCCGGTCCCCGAACACGCTCATCGGGCTCTCGAACGAGCACCCCCTGAACACGAACGACGACCGGTACCCGTCGAACAGCCCGCCGACAGGCATCGACCATACCCGCACCGTCGTGAACGATGAATCCCGGATCACCGCCGACCGCGCCGGCCCGAGCGTCACCGTCGCGCCGAACCGCGAGCCCGAGATCACCAGGCCCCGCACGTCCTTCTCGAACACGCTCACCGAATCGGTGGCGCAATCGATGACCTCCACACCCTCGATCGTGTTCGTCGCGTTCCCCCGCACGTGGAACCCGAGCCGGCTCACCTTCTCCGCTCGGCACCGGACGAACCGGATCCTGCTCGTCGTCACCGGGTGCGCCGTCGGGTGATTCCGGACCGCGAACCCGTTGCCCCCCGCGTTCCGCACCACGCTGTCGATGACCTCGACCCCGTGCGCCCCGTCCTCGATCTCCCACGCATTGTTCCGATTGCCGGGCAGCCCCCCGTGCCCCTCGTCGGGGCTGTTCTCCGCGATGCACCGCACGAAGCGGATGCCCGACGCCCCGCCCGAGTATTCGTCGCCCGAGACCGCGTACGCGTCGTCGTACCACCGCGTCACCACGCAGTCGCGCGCCTCGGAGTCGCGCGTCCCGAGGCCAAAGCAGAGCCCCACGAACGCCCGGTCGATCCTGACCGAGTCGATGAGCACCCCCGTCGCGTGGTCGATGTCGATCCCCCGGGGGTTGTACGACCCGGGCTGCGCCCAGTAGTTCGCGTCCAGCGTCAGCCCCCGCACCACCACGCCCTCGATCGGGTCCTCGGGCGTCCCCCGGATCTCGATCAGGTCGATGATCCCGCCATTGAGCGCCCCGTCCGCCAGCGCGATCGTCGCCCCGGGCCCGATGAGCCGCACCCCGTCCGCGTTGATCCGGAGCCCCGTCCCCACCAGATACGCCCGCGAAGCCGCGGGGAGCACCACCTCGCCCCCGGTCTCGCTGACCGCGTCGATCGCCGCCTGGATCGCCCGGGCGTTGTCGGTGCGCCCGTCCGCGACGGCGCCGAACTCGGTGACGGTGACCCGGCGGATGTCCTGGGCGATCGCGGGGGCCGATAACGACACAAACCCGAGGAAACCGAGCGCGATCGGCCTGAAGATCCGATGCAACATTGACGGAGTGTAGTGGATGGCCCATCCGTGGCAGCGGCACCGGATGCGGGGGCGAAAAGCCCCCAATTTACCAAGTATCCGCTCGACAGACCACCGAACCACGCTATGTTGGGTAAGGTCTGATTCTCACTCGCATTCATCTTCCCGTTTCCGGGAATCACGAATCACTCTCTACTCTCCTCGAGAAGGTGCCGCCCTAGCGGGCGGCGCCTTCGTTGCGCGCTGTAATGGCTTCCACAAGGCCCCGTTACGCCGCCGCCAGCGCGGGCCCCTCCGCGTCCGCGAACCGCGTCGCCTCCTCGATGGAGTCGTTGGTCAGCTTCCTGGGGTCCACCAGCAGGACCAGCCGGTCGTCGAGCTTGGCGACGCCATCCAGGAAATCGCTGGTGCGGCTCCCGAGCTGCGGCGCCGGGGCGATGCTGGCCTCGTCGATTTTCAGGACTTGGCGGACCTTGCTGACGAGGAAGCCGACCTGGGACTGGCCGATGTCGAGGACGATGATGCGTTCGTCTTCCTTATCCCCTTGTTCTGCGGTGGGTTGCAGCGCCAGGCGGGCGTCCATGCGGACGACGGGGATGATCTGGCCCCGAAGGTTGATGATGCCCTCGATTCCGGGCCCGGAACAGGGGATGGTGGTGGGTTGGACCCAGCGGATGATCTCACGGACCGATAAAATCGGAACGGCCAGCTCCTCACCCGAGACTTCGAAGGTGACGACCTGGCGGGTGGGGCCGCTGGTGGCGGCGCGGTGGGACTGTTGGGTGGTCATGTGCTCTCTCCCCCGGCACTCGCCGGTATGGGGGAGATCGGCGGCGGTGTGGGCTGGCTGAACCCCGGTTGGGGGTCACCCCGGGTGGGGGGTGGGGACGCGCAGGGTGTGCCGTTTCGGGGAAGTTATTCGGGCGAACGGTTCGTGGGGCGATCTCTGTGTGCGCACGAAAGCGCCCCGGTGCGGGCACCGGGGCGCTTCCCTGGAGTGAGTTCAATCGATCGGGATCAGTCCTTGGAGGCGAGGAACTTGATCATGTCGACGCAGCGGTTGGCGTAGCCCGCCTCGTTGTCGTACCAACTGACGACCTTGAAGAAGGTCTCGGAGAGCTGGATGCCGGCCTTGGCGTCGTAGATGGAGGAGTGGGGGTCCCCGATGAAGTCCGACGACACGACCTCTTCCTCGGTGTAGCCCAGGACGCCCTTCATGGGGCCCTCGGAGGCGGCCTTCATCGCGGCGTTGATGGCGTCGAGGGTGGTGGGCTTCTCGGTGCGGAAGGTAAGGTCGACGCAGGAGACATCCGCGGTGGGCACGCGGAAGGCCATGCCGGTGAGCTTGCCCTTGACCGCGGGGATGCAGAGGCCCACGGCCTTCGCGGCGCCGGTGCTGGAGGGGATGATGTTCATGTAGGCGTTGCGCCCGCCCCGCCAGTCCTTCTTGGACGGGCCGTCCTGCGTGGGCTGCGTCGCGGTGGCGGCGTGGATGGTGGTCATGAGGCCTTCGGTGAGGCCGAAGGAGTCGTTGATGACCTTGGCGACGGGGGCGAGGCAGTTGGTGGTGCAGCTCGCGTTGGAGATGATCTTGTCGGTCGCGGGGTCGTAGTCCTCGTGGTTGACCTTGTAGGCCATGGTCTTGACGGTGTCGGGGCTCTTGGTGGGGGCGGAGATGACTACCCGCTTGGCGCCGGCCTCGAGGTGCTTGGCGGCGCCCTCCGCGTCGGTGAAGAGGCCGGTGGACTCCAGGACATAGTCGGCCCCGAGGGCCTTCCAGGGGAGTTCGGCGGGGTTCTTGATGGCGGTGCACCGGGTGGTGTAGCCGTTGACGGTGAAGCTGTCCTCGGTGGCGCTGACCTCGGCGGGCTTGCCATTGATCATGAAGCGCCCGTGCATGGTGTCGTACTTGAGGAGGTAGGCGAGGTTGTCCGCGGGGACGAGGTCGTTGATGCCCACGATTTCGATGTCGGGCGTGTTGGCGGCGAGCCGGTAGACGAGGCGGCCGATGCGTCCGAATCCGTTGATGCCGATTTTGATCGCCATCGAGGCGTCCTTTCTCACTCTTGCGCCGGTCTGGTCGGCGGGGGTTCGTGCCTGCTTTGCCTCGGGCGGTTCGGCCCTCGGCGGGAACGGGGGATCGTAGACCTTTGGGTGCGTTTGTTGGAGCGGGGCGTGGCGGGGTTTTCGGGTCGGGGGTGTGCGCTACAGGGGGCGATGGGATCTCAGAACTGAGATCTCAAATCTCAGATTCGGGAGACGGTGCGGTGAGGGATCGGTCGCGGTGGCTCGGGACATCGGGCGGACCCCGATCTTCGAGGGGCGAAGGTCAGGCGTCCCGGGCAGTGACGCGGTTGGCGAGGGGGTGCGGTGTCTCGGGCGTTGGGTGCGCGAGGAGGCTTGGAGGTGGGGGAGGCGCTGCGCTTGGTGTAGCCCCTCTCCTGTCGCTTCGCGACATCCTCTCCCCGTGAGGGAGAGGAAGCGGGAGGGTTGTCTAGCGAACCGTCGCGAGGGTGTGGGCGATGGTGCCCGCGACGATCGTCGTGATGGCTCGGCCCGTGAGGGTGCGACCCATGAAGGGCGTGTTGGTGCTCTTGCCGGCGAGGGTGTCGGGGGTGACCTGCCACTGGGCATCGGGGTCGATGAGGGTGAGGTCGGCGGGGCCTCCCTCGGTGAGCGTGCCCAGGCGCGGGTGGTGGGGGGTCTCGCGGTCGAGATTGCAAAGTCGGGCGGGCTCGATGGTGAGCAGGGCGATGAGCCTGGGCCAGTCGATGAGGCCGGTGTGGACGAGGGCCTCGGCGTAGAGGGGGAGGGCGGTTTCGAGGCCGATGATGCCGAAGGGGGCGTCGGCGAAGGGGGCGTTCTTTTCGTCCGAGGTGTGGGGGGCGTGGTCGGTCGCGAGGACGGTGATGACGCCCTCGGCGATGGCGTTGCGCAGGGCTTCGACGTCGCTTTGCTCTCGGAGCGGCGGGTTCATCTTGGCACTGGTGGTGGGTGTGTGGCGGTCGGGGCCGGCGCAGGCTTCGTGGGTGAGGTGGAGGTGGTGGGGGCTGGCTTCGCCGGTGACCTTGGCGCCGCGCTGCTGCCAGCGGCGCAGGATCTCGACGGTGCCGGCGGAGGAGATGTGCTGGACGTGGTAGCGCGCGCCGGTGATCATCGCGAGGCGGCAGTCGCGCTCGACGATGATCTCTTCGGCTTCGCGGGGCCAGCCGGTGAGGCCCAGGCGGAGGGAGACCGTTCCGGCGTGCATCGCGGAGCCCCCGGTCAGCGTGGGCTCCTGGGCGTGCTGCATGAAGGTGAGGCCGGCGTGGGCGGCTTCGGTGAGGACCGCCTTCATCATTGAAGCGGAGGCGATGACATCGCCATCGTCGGAGACGCCCACGGCGCCGCGCTGGGCGCCGAGCTGGATCTCGGTGAGGGCCTCGCCTTTGCGCCCCTGGGTGGCGGCCATGACCGGGAAGACGCGGCAGGACGCGGTCTCGCCCGCCCGGTGGCGGATCCAGTCCAGCATCTCGGGGGTGTCGAGGGCGGGGCTGGTGTTGGGCATGCAGCAGACGGTCGTGAAGCCACCGGCGACCGCGGCCCGGGAGCCTGTGGCGATGGTCTCCTTGTGCTCCTGGCCCGGCTCCCTGAGGTGGACATGGGGGTCGATGAGGCCCGGGGCCAAGATGAGCCCGGTCGCGTCGATGACCTCGTCGCCCGGGCCCGGCGTGAGCCCGGGGGCGATCCGGGCGATGCGGTCGCCCTGGGTCAGGAGGTCGAGCGTGGCGTCGGTGCCGGAGGCGGGGTCGATGAGCCGGGCGTTCTGGATGAGCAGGGGCATGCGGGGAAGGTAGCGGGGGAGGGGATCGGGGATCGGGGATCGGCCATCAGGGGGAGGAGGGGGCGGGGAGGGGCGGTGGCAATGGGATTGTGGGGACCGGTGGGCGGCGGGGGGTTGGGGGCGTATTCTTTGGGCCCGGGGCGGACCGAAGGGTCCGGTGCCTGGGAACCTGTCCGGGGTGTAGCGCAGCTTGGTTAGCGCGCTTGACTGGGGGTCAAGAGGTCGGGAGTTCGAATCTCCCCACCCCGATTGGATGGGCGACGCCCTCGACTGTTGGTCGGGGGCGTTGTCGTTTTTGAGGGTGCGGGGAGTGGGGCGACCCTGATCTTCGCGGGGCGAAGATCAGGCGTCCGGGGTCGTCGTGAGGTGCGACAGTGGGTGTGGATTGGCTGTTGGTTGCGCGGGGAGGCTTGGAGGTGGGGGAGGCGCTGCGCTTGGGGAGCCCCTCTCCTGTCGCTGCGCGACATCCTCTCCCCGGGGGGGCGAGGGAGGGGATGGGTGATCTCAGATCTCAGATCTTGGGGCTCGGGCTTCGGGGCCGGGGGGCGTGGGGGCTCGATCACTTGGGGATGGTGGGGATAGGCTGGGCTTCGGTGCGTCTCGCTGTGGCTGGGTTTCGAATGGAGAGCGATGCGTCGGGGCCTTGGATTCACGCTGATTGAGCTCCTGGTGGTGATCGCGGTGATTGCGCTGCTGATCGGGCTGTTGCTGCCCGGGCTGGCGGCGGCGCGGCGGTCGGCGGTGAATGTGAAGTGCCAGGCGAACCTGCGGAGCGTGCACCAGCTGGTGACGCTGTACGCGAACGACTTCGATGACTTCATGCCCCTTGGCTATCGCGGGGGGCGGGTGCAGTGGAACACGATGGTGTATTCGGGGGCCGGGGCGGGGACGATGGTCCTCTTCGGGCGGCTGTACGCGCACGGGCTGCTGGAGACGGGTGAGGCGCTGTATTGCCCGGCGGAGTCGGCTCCGGACCAGGCGTTTGATACTGCGGAGAATCCCTGGCCTCCCGGGACGCCCGGGGTGAATGTGCAGGGGGGGTACGCGTCGGCACCGTTCGTGGATTGGGGGTTCAGCGGGTTGATCGCGGAGATGCCCCGGCTGAGCGGGCTCCTGCCCGGGGAGGCGCTCCTCGGGGATGGGGTGGGGCTGCCCGAGCGCCTGGATTCGAGGCACCGCTCGGGGGTGCACGTGCTGTACGCGGACTCGGGGGTGCAGTGGGTGGATCGAGAACGGTTCGATGAGCCCCTGTCGCGGTGCGAGGGGCTGAGCCCGGCGAACAACCCGGATCAGTTCCTGGTTTGGGACGCGCTGAGTCGGCGGTAGACTGCGACCGGCCGTGGGGAATGGAAGGGCCCGTGATGCTTCGAGTGCTGTCGGTCTTGGCTTTGGGTCTGGTCGCGGGGCCGGGGTTTGCGGGGGATGGGGTCGCGGGGGTGGGGGGAGACCGGTACCCGGAGGGCTCGGCGACGCCCCGGGGGCTGACGGAGGCGGAGCGGGCGGTCATCGCGGGGGCGCCGCTGGTGGCTCTCGAGTCGGCGGGGGCTCCGGCGGGGGTGGTGCGGGCGGTCGCGGAGTATGAGCCCATGGAGGGGATCCTCGTCGCGTACGAGGGGCCTTCGGCGTGGCTGGCGATCCTGCGGGAGATGGGGCGGCACATTACGACAACGGGGGACGCGAACCTGTACGTGGTGTGCGACACCGCGAGCGAGGCGGCGACGGCGCGGGCGGCGTTCATCGCGGCGGGGGCGGACGGGTCGCGGGTGTTCACGACGGTGCGGCGGACGGACACGATCTGGATCCGCGACTACGGGCCCCGGTACATCTACGAGAACGGGATCCGGGCGATCGTGGATCACACGTACAACCGGCCCCGGCCTTTCGACAATCTGTTCTCGTCGTTCTGGGGGCCAGAGCGCGGGGAGGCGGTGTACACGATCCCGCTGGTGCACGGGGGCGGGAACTATCACCTCGATGCGCTGGGCGGCGGGGCGGCGACGCGGCTGATCGTGAACGAGAACCCGGGGCTGACTTCGGGCGCGATCGTGGATCTGTGGCGGGAGTTCCAGGGGGTGGAGACGGCGCTGTTCAACCCCTTGCCGGCATCGGTGGACGCGACGCAGCACATTGATATGTGGATGCAGATCGTGTCGGACGATGCGATCGTGATCTCGGACTGGCCATTGGAGCCGGGGTCTTCGTGGGACGCGACCTGCGACGCGGCGGCGGCGAGTTTCGCAGCCGCGGGGTGGACGGTGACGCGGACGCCGGCGGTTCGGCAGGGGGGGACGCACTACACCTTCACGAACGTGGTGATGTGCAACGACCTGGTGCTGATCCCCGAGTACGACAACATCCCGGCGGTGTATTCGCAGCAGGCGCTGGCAGCGTGGCGGGGCGCGGTGCCCGACAAGACGGTGGTGCAGGTCGACTGCGACGGGATCGTGGGAGCCTCCGGTGTGATGCACTGCATCGTGATGCATGTGCCGGCGAGCTCGGGCGGGAGGGACCCGGTGGCGTGGCTGACGGGGCCGAACGGGGGTTCGTTCGTCGCGGGGGAGACGGTGAACCTGGAGTGGCGGACGGACGACGACGAGGGGGTGGTGGAGGTGGACCTCTTCTTCAGCGCCGGGCGGGGGCAGGCGTTCGAGGTGATCGCGGAGGGGATCGCGGATACGGGGTCGTTCGCGTGGACGGTGCCGGACGTGGCGACGGAGGGAGGGACGCTGCGGATCGTGGCGCGGGACGCGGACGGTCGGACGGGCGTCGATGACTCGGACGGGCCGATCGCGATCACGCGGGCCGGGTGTTCGGTGGCGGACTTTGCGGCGCCGTTCGGGTCGCTGACCTTCGCCGATGTGTCGGGGTTCCTGGCGGCATTCAGCGCGGGGGACCAGGCGGCTGACCTGGCGGCTCCGGCGGGGGCGTTCACCTTTGCGGATGTATCGACGTTCCTGGCGGCGTTCGCGGCGGGCTGCCCGTAGGGCGGGCTGTTCGGTGCGTGGGTGGTAGGTGGGGCGGTTTTTCTTCCCGATTCGGGCGGTTTGCTGTACCTTCGGGCACGGGGTCTGCGAACTGGATACCCGGGGAAGTGTGACGGTGCGGGTCCATTCGGAGCTGCGCCCGGGTCCTGAACTGGTTATTGCTTGCGTCGCGTCGCCGGCGGTTCGATCGCTGGCGGGGATGCTGAGGAGGTCTCGATGAAGATGGGTGCACGCGGGAAGTTTGGTCGGTCCGGGGTTCTGGCGCTCGGGGTGGTGGCGGCGTGCGGCCTGGCGGCCGCGGCTTCGGCGGCCCAGGGGGCGGATCGGGTGGTGGTGCCGGCGTCGGCGGTGCGGGCGACCCTGGAACAGCTCGCGGTGCAGCCGGGCGATGCGGAGGCGTTCGCGCGGGTGGGCGAGGTGGAGCGGAAGTGGGTGAGCCAGCCGGGGGTGGCGGAGTTGACGGGGACGGTGCAGGTGCGCCCGGTCGGGGCGACGATGCGGGGCGAGCGTCTGCGGGGTACCGCGTCGCGGAAGGCGAACCTCACCGCGGCGCAGGCGCGTGCGGAGCGGCGGGTGTCGCCCCTGGTGGTCGATCGCGCGGACGACGTGGGGACGCTCCTGGTGCGTGTGCCGGACGGGCTGGACGAGAACCAGTTCGCGGCGATGCTGATGGCGACGGGCGACTACGAGTGGGTGGAGCCGAACCGTCATGTGTTCGTTGGGTCGACGGTGCCGAACGATCCGGCGTTCGGGTCGGCGTGGCAGCACAATCGCTTGCAGTCGACGCTGGCGTGGGACATCACGGTGGGCTCGCCGGACATCGTGGTGGCGATCGTGGACTCGGGCATCGACACGAACCACCCGGATCTCGAGGGGAACATCGTGCGCGGGTTCGACGCGATGCTGGACCTCGCGTCGGACGAGGGGGGGAGCATCGAGGACTTCCACGGGCACGGAACCTTCGTGGCGGGGTGTGCCGCGGCGAAGGGGAACAACGGGCGCGGGGCGGTCGGTGTGGGTTGGAACTTCAAGATCATGCCGATCAAGGTGACCGACTCGGGCGGGGCTGACCTGTTCGACCTGCAGCAGGGGGCGCGCTGGGCGGCTGAGAACGGGGCGCACGTGGTGAACGTGTCGTTCTCGGGCGTGGCGGATTTCGGGTGGCAGTTGACCGGTCAGTTCGTGAAGCGGAACGGCGCCGTGCTGTTCCACTCCGCGGGGAACGACAACCGGGAACTGCCGAACGGGGAGTTCCCGGATGTCGTCGTGGTGGCGTCGACAACCTCGTCCGACACCAAGTCGGGGTTCAGCAACTTCGGCGGGCTCGTGAGCCTGACGGCGCCGGGGTCGAGCGTGTACTCGTCTCGCGTGGGCGGCGGGTTCGGGACGGGCTCGGGGACGAGCTTCAGCTCGCCGATCGCCGCGGGCGTCGGCGCGATGATCTTCGCGGCGAACCCGGCGCTCGGGCCGGACGATGTGCAGGAGGTGCTGTTCCTCTCCGTCGATGACCTGGGCGCACCGGGCGAGGACAACATCTTCGGCCACGGGCGCGTCAACACCTTCAACGCGGTGACGATGGCGCAGGGATTCCTGCCCCGGGTGAACCTCCCGATCGAGGAGTCGTTCGAGACGGCTCTCGACGCGGGGCTGTGGCCGGTGGCGGCGGGCGTGAGCGTGGGTGTTCCCCCCGTTGCGGCGCCGGAGGGCGTCAGCGCGGGGGTGTTCGAGGGCGCGGCGACCCTCGAGAGCGCGGTGCTGCGTCCGAAGTTCAAGGCGAACGATGAACCGGTGATCCGGCTGGACCTGCTGGAACGGGGTGTCGACTCCGGCGAGGCGCTGGTCGTCGAATACAAGGACGCCTCGGGCCAGTGGGTCGTTGCTTTCGAGGTGGGGTCGAACGGGCGTGCGCGGGAGACCTGGACGGAGTACGCGATGGCGTATCCCGAGGGCGCGGACTACTCGGGCGTGGTGTGGCGGGTCCGTTCGACCGGCTCGGACGCAACCGACACCTGGTTCGTCGATGATCTCGCGGCGCGGGACTGGGACGGGCTGGAGGCGCCCTTCGTCGAGGACTTCAGCGTGCCGGTCGGGATGAACCCCCGATTCGCCTCGGTGGGGTCGGCGGTGAGTTCGGACGGCGCGAGCAACCCGCCCTCGGGCAACGCGGT
This sequence comes from Phycisphaerales bacterium, assembly GCA_036788215.1. GTDB lineage: Bacteria > Planctomycetota > Phycisphaerae > Phycisphaerales > UBA1924 > DAIQNV01. The sequence continues at coordinate 51,058 of DAIQNV010000014.1, forward strand.
CCTGGCGATCACGACGGACGAGCCGGTCGAGACGGTGGGCTTCGCGGCCAACTCGATCGACTTCCTGATCGGTTCGCCGAAGGTCCGGTTCGGTTGGCAGACGCTGGGCGTGCCGGCGGGGGAGACGCTTCGCCTCGAAACCTCTTCAAACGGAGGACCCTGGGCCCTCCTCGGCGCGGTGACCTCGACAGGGGATTCGCCCTCGTTCGAGGTCGCTGAGTTCGGTCTGCCCGCCTTCTCGCGGGTCAGCAACCTGAGGCTGCGCCTCGTGGCACCCGGCGGGGGCGCGGGGGAGAGCTGGTTCGTCGATGAGTTCTTCGTGGGCCTCGAGTACCCCGGATTCCTCGACGCGCCGGCGGGGTGCAGCCCCGCCGACCTCGCGGCGCCCTTCGGAGCCCTGACCTTCGCGGATATCTCGGCGTTCCTGGGCGCCTTCACCGCGAGCGACCCCGCGGCGGACCTCGCGGCGCCGTTCGGATCGTTCACCTTCGCGGACATCTCGGCGTTCCTCGGGGCGTTCAGCGCCGGCTGCCCGTGAAGCCCTGTCGCTGATGGCTGAGTGATGTCGGCAGAGCGATCGCGCGGGGCCCTTCGGGGCCCCGTGTCGCTTTTGCTCAGAGTTCGGCGGGCGACCATTCCTCGCGGAAGCGGAGGACCGGGGTGTCGTTCTCGAACTCGATGGGGAGCCAGATGTAGCGGGCGTCGATGGGGTTCTTCGGCGTCCAGCGGTCGGCCATGAAGATGTAGGCGTCGGGCTTGCCCTGCACCGGCAGGACGAAGGTGCTCTGGCTCCGGAAGGTCAGGTGGGCGTCCTTGCCGACGCAGGGGTTGCCGGTGACGGTCCAGGGGCCCCAGATGGAGTCGGCGAAGGCGTGCTCCGCGGCGTTGGGGTCCCACCCGGTGCAGCCCGAGGTGATGAGGTGGTAGCGCCCCTTACGCTTGAAGAGGGCGGGGGCCTCGCGGTGCCCGCCCCGGAAGACGCGGGCGTACTTGCCGGTGTGGCGGGTGAAGGTCTCGTCGAGCTCGGCGATGTGCAGGGTGTAGTTCTCCTCCGAGGCGAAGATGTGGTAGGCGGTGCCGTCGTCGTCGAGGAAGAGGGTCATGTCGCGGGCCATCTGGCCCCCGTAGAAGTCGCGCACGAAGAACTCGTCGGCCCGCTCGGGCTTGGAGGTGGCGCCGGTCGTGCGGTCCTTCTCGACGACACGGCGCCGGAGGTCGTCGGGCGTGTCGATCGGGAATCGGGCGGGATTGGGGCGGACGCTGCCCAGGTACTCGAAGGGGCCCAGGGGGCTGTCGGCGACGGCGCACGCGGTCCGGGCGGCGTTGTAGCGGTGGCCCTTGAGCTCCAGGTGGAACCACATGACGAACTTGCCGGTGGACTGGTTGTAGAGGACCTTGGGGCGTTCCATGACGCTGCCCGGGACGATCTCGGAGCCGGGGTCGTCGGAGACGGGCAGGGCGACGCCCGCGTTGGTCCAGTTCACGAGATCCGTCGAGGTGTAGACGCGGATGCCGACCCGCGCGTGGCTGGTGTCGGCGGACTTGTGCTCGCCATACCAGTAGTAGAGGCCCTCGTGGAAGAGCATGCCCCCGCCATGGGCGTTGATGTGGACGCCCTCCGTGTCGGGCCAGATCGCACCGGGGTGGATCGTTTGGGAGCCGCGGGTCCCGGGGTCGGCGGCGCTGGCCCGGTCGGCGGCTGTGGCCAGGTTGGCGGCTGTGGCCGGGCCGGCGGCGGGGCCGGAGAGCGCGAGGAGGGTGAGGGTGAGAAATGCTCGGGTCATGACGCGTCCTCCGGGTGTGGCGTGGTCGGGTTTCTCGTGGTAGTTTACCGCATAACCTAGATCGGAGGCGCGGGCCCGGGTCGGCCCTGCCCGGCACACGCGAAGCGCAACATGAGCGGAAGGCGAGACGGATGAAGCACCTCGTACGCACCGTTGGTTGGGCGATGTGCCTCGCGCTGTCGGGCGTTGCCGCGGGGCAGCCCGGTGGCGAGGCCGGTGTCGCGCCGGATGGTGTGCCCCTTGTGAACCCTGGGTTCGAGGCGGGCGGGCTCGCGGGCTGGGACAACTGGCGCCGGAAGCAGGCGCGGATCAGCCCCCTCGCCCGGTCGGGGAGGCACGCCCTCGAGCTCGGGCCGGAGATGGGGCGGTGTGCGCAGACGGTGCCCATCCGGCCGAACAGCCGCTACCGGCTCTCGGCGTATGTCCGCACGGAATCGGCGTCCGAGGAGGTGCAGCTCGTGGCGAGCGACTACGGGGGCGAGCCTCTCTCGGTCTCGAGCGCGCGGACGGAGTACACGCGGATCAGCCTCGAGTTCGACTCGGCGGGCACCGTGGACGAGTTTCTCGTCATGCTGAGGCATCCGTCGGGCCCGGGCCGGGGGTATGTGGACGACGTGGAGCTGACCTATCTCGGGCCCGCGAGCCCGCCGGTCGTGCAGTCCTTTGTGGAGCCGGAGCCGCGCGTCATGCTCTCCGAGGGCGGGGTGTCGCAGCAGCCCGACAGGACGGTCGAGTGGTTCCTCGACGACAAGTTCGGCATGTTCATCCACTGGGGCGTGTACGCTGCGATGGACGAGGGCTTCGAGTGGGTGATGCACAACAAGGCGTACACGCCCGAGTACTACCGCGAGCGGGCGGAGGACCCGGAGGCGGGCTTCACCGCGGACGCCTTCGAGCCCCGGGACTGGGTGGAGCTCGCGAAGGCGGCGGGGATGCGCTACATGGTGCTCACGACGAGGCATCACGACGGGTACGCCCTGTTCGAGAGCGGGCACGGGAACAGCTGGACAAGCGTCGCGCACCTCGGGCGCGACCTGATCGGGGAGTACAGCGAAGCGGTGCGCGCGGGGGGGCTGCGCCTCGGGATGTATTACTCGCCCATGAGCTGGCGGTACCCGGGGTACTACGACGTCTACGGGACGGGCGCGAAGCCGAACGTGTGGAACTACCAGAGCGATGTGAGCCACAAGGAGAACGCCCGCGTCATGAAGGAAGAGGTCTACGAGCAGGTCACGCGCCTGCTGACGGGGTACGGGCCGATCGACTACATGTTCTGGGATGGCGGGTGGCTGGGGCAGAGCGTGGACGCGGCGCTGGAGGACACCTTCTGGGACAGCGGGCGCTACGCGTCACCTGACAACGAGTGGCCGGTCGCGGAGCGGTACCTGACGCGGGAGGAGGGGACGGGGAAAACGCTCGGGATCATGGGGCTCGTCCGCCGCTTCCAGCCCGCAATGCTGGTGAACGAGCGGTTCGGGTGGGTGGGTGATGTCCACGGCGAGGAGGGCGTGTCCCCGACCGCCGGCGGGATCCGCTTTGCCCAGGTGACCGAGAAGTGCATGCCCCTGATGAAGGGCGGGTGGGGGTACCGGCCCGGTCGCCCGGTCTTTTCGAGCGACGAGGTGGCGGTGTACCTCTCCAACTGCGTAGTGCGGAATGTGAACCTGCTCTTGAATGTCTCGCCCGACCGGCACGGGGTGATCCCGCCTGAGCAGCAAGAGGTGCTGCGCGAGGTGGGCGTGTGGCTCGGCACGGCGGGCGAGGCGATCTATGGCACGCGGGCCGGACCCTGGCAGCCCCGCTTCGGCGAGTACGGGTTCACCTACGCCGGCAGCACGATCTACTGCCATGTGTACGCGGGGTACCGCGAGGCGGGCTCGGGCACCTTTACGACGCACTCCGTCGGCGACCGGGTGGTCGTGAGCGTGCGCGATGTATCGTCGGGGGAGGCGCTCCCCTGGACGCGGAACGCGGACAACACGCTGACCATCG
>DAIQNV010000015.1:0-53199 GCA_036788215.1 Phycisphaerales bacterium
TCGGGAAGACCGAGGACGGGCGCTGCACCGGCGTCGCGGTGCTCACCCGCCCGCACCCTCGTGTGGCGGATGGGCTCTCCGGGGTCGAGCAGCTCCTCGGTGCTCCTGTGGTCGAGCTGGGCCCCTTGGGGGCGCTGACGAAGCGTGAGCTCGAGGTCCTCGCCCTCCTGGGCGTGGGCTACGCCCTGGCGGAGATCGCGGACCGATTGGAGCGATCCGTGAAGACGGTCAAGCGCTTTCGCGACGGGATCGCTCAGAAGCTGGGCGTGGGCGACCGGACGAGGCTGGGGATGATCGCCCGCGAGCTCGGGATCGAGGCCAGCGATGCCTACCTCCCGCGTGTGTCCGCGGATCGCTCGCCGACCGCGTCGCTCCGCGACCTCGTCCCCTCGCTGATCGAGCCCGAGTTCAGCCCGCCGGCGACCGCCTGAGCGATCGCGGGACTTCCGCAAACCATCCATCAATGCCCGGGCGACGGCGCTGGCCGTCGCCCGGCGTTCGTTTACCGGCGGACCGTCACGTTGGCCCAGTTGCTCCAGGCGCTCGCGCCCGAGGCGTTCACGGCGCGGACGCTGTAGCGGTAGCGGCTCGGGCTGACGCTGTTGACGAAGCTCGTCACATCGGCCCCAACGGAGCCCACGACGGTGGTGTTGGTCCAGGACCTTCCCACGCGCTCCTGCCGACGGATCTCGTAGGAGGTCTCGCCCGAGACATCGGCCCAGGTCACGCGGACGGTCCCGTTGGCGATGGTGCTCGCGCTGACCGAGCCCGGCGTCGGGGGCGGGGAGGCGGTCGGGGCGGACTCGACGGTGATCGTGACCGCGTCGGACGCGTTCAACCCGCCCGAGTCGGAGACGCTCGCGGTCACGCTGTGCGTGCCCACGGAGAGCGACGAGGTGCTGAAGGAGGCACCGGAGCCGATCACGCCATCACGGCTGGAGGTCCAGACGATGGAGGCGGAGAGGCTTCCGTCCTCCGCATCGCTGGCGGAGGCGGAGAAGGAGACGCTGTCCCCCTGCGTGGAGACCGAGCCCGACGACGGGGCGGCGATCGAGACCGTGGGCGGTGAGTTCACCGGCCCACCGCCGCCTCCGTCGAGGGCGTTGAACATGTTGACGACGCCCCCGGTCACGGTGATCCCCGCGAGCGAGGCGACCGGGCGGGCGGTGGCGTACAGGCGGTCGCGGACCTGTGCGTAGGTCCACGAGGGGTTCTGGATGCGGACCGCTGCCGCGACGCCGGCGACGTGCGGGGAGGCCATCGAGGTCCCGCTGTTCCAGACGTACCCGTTGTTGATGTAGGTGCTGGCGATGTCCTGGCCCGGGGCGCCGATGTCCACCGAGGTGGCGCCGTAGTTCGAGAACGAGGCCCGGGCGTCGCGGTTGGTCGTCGCGGCGACGGAGATGATGTTGTCGAGGTTGTAGCTCGAGGGGTAGTGCGGGCTCGCGTCGGTGTTCACGTTGCTGTTGCCCGCTGCGGCAACGAAGAGGTGATCGTTGGCCCGCGCGTTGGCGATGGCGTTGAAGAGCGTCGTGCTGAAGCCCCCGCCACCCCAGGAGTTATTGGAGATCGTCGCGCCGTTCGCCACCGCGTAGTTGACGCTCAGGACCGCGTCGGAGGTGAAACCCCCGTTGGGCCCGAGGAACCGGATCGGCATGATCTGGGCGTCCCACAGCACGCCCACGACGCCCTGGTTGTTGTTGCCCTCCGCCGCGATGGTGCCCGCGACGTGCGTCCCGTGTCCCTCGAGGTCCATCGGGTCGTTGTCGTTGTCGTAGAAGTCCCAGCCCCGGACGTCGTCGATGTAGCCATTGCCGTCGTCGTCGATGCCGTTGCCCGGGATCTCGTCGGTGTTGGACCAGATGTTGGCGTCGAGGTCGGGGTGGTTCCACTGCACCCCGCTGTCGATGACCGCGATGATGAAGTTGGCGTCGCCGGTCAGGATGTTCCACGCCTCGGGGGCGTCGATGTCGGCGTCAGGCGTGCCGAAGATGCCCCGGATGTCCTGGCCCGTGTTGTGCAGCCCGTACTGCAGCCCGTAGAAGCTGTCGTTCGCGTTCGTGTGCCGGACGACATAGTCGGGCTCCGCGTACTCGACCCAGGGCAGCGCGTTCAGCAGGGCAACCGCCCGGTCGACCGGCAGGTCCACCCGGAGCTGCTCGAGCCCGGGGGCCCCAAGCGTGCGGACAACCCGCCCCGCAGCGATCTCGCGGGCCGCGACGCGGGCGGTGGGCACCACCCCCTCGCGGAAACGGACGATGACCGAGCGCGGGGCCCGCTCGAGAGCCGGGTTCGCGTCGAGCGCCGCCCGAGCCTCCGCGAGGGTGACCGCCGCCACATCGGCCGGCAGGATCTGGGTCGCTTCCGCGAGGGGCTGGCCCGCAACCGCCAGACCGCACGCGCACACCACCGCTCCCGCGGCCAGACGCTGATGAATTGTCATGTTGTGCTTCCCTTGTACAGGCGACCGCCCGGGAATCCGGACGGCACCGAGACCCGTTGCGGGCGAGCGCCCGCTCAGAAGCGGGCGAAGGTACCGGGTGACCGGGAGCCCACAAGCCCTTTGCCTAGGAACCCGCACCATTTGGGCACACCTGCTCACGAACGGACGCCAATCCCGCCCCGCATCCGGGTGCGGTTGGCGGTCCACGCGGTCGGTGGGCCCGCCCCGATGCCCCTTTCCCGGCTACCGTTCGGGCGTGCCCTCGTAGCTCAGCTGGATAGAGCAGCGCTTTCCTAAAGCGCAGGTCGCAGGTTCGAATCCTGCCGGGGGTGTTTGGGGCGGGCCCTTGGTCGGGCGCCCGCTGGAGCAACGCCCGGTGTTGCCCGAAAGCAACACCGGGGAGCCTTTGGCGCCCTGAAACCCCCTTCCCGGCCCCGCGAAGGGGGTGGCCCGGGGCTTGCACCCGACCCGACATGCCCGTGATCCGCCCTACCCAACCGACGCGCCTCCTTCGCACGCTCGCCCTCGGGGTCCTGCCGAGCCTGGCTGCGGTCCTGCTGTCGGGCTGCGGGCCGACGATCCGGGGACCGCTCGCCCGCCCTTCCGAGGGATTCGGGGCGTCCGAACGGGTGCGGATCACCTCCGCGGCGTCGGTCTTCGAGAACCCGGCGGTCGCGGGCTTCTACGCCCAGGCGGAGCGGGAGGGCGTGTACCAATTTGCGGAGGCGAGCCGGCGCGATGCGTCGCTGGGCGTCCCCGCGGCGCCCCTGGGCACCCCCAGGGATCTGTGGGCGGAAGACCGGCCCTCGCTGGGTCGGGCCCGTCGCACCACGCTGCCCAACCGGGCGGACCAGATCCTTTTCTTCGAGGCGCCGCGGCCCCGGACGCCCTACTCGAACTTCCCGCGCTGATCGGGGCTGTGAATCCCGTCGATTCCTGCGTCTCCAGAGATTCCGCGCAGCGGGCCGATCTTCGGTCTGCAACGATGCGGTGTGGGGCAGCGCGGGAGGTCGGATGGACAGTTTCCGTATCGAGGGCGGTCGCCGGCTGGAGGGGCGGGTCCGCATCAACGGGTCGAAGAACGCGGCGCTCCCGCTCATGGCGGCGTCGCTGCTGACGGACGAGCCGGTCGAATTGATCGGTGTGCCCCGGCTCGCGGACATCCGCAACATGGGGCGCCTGCTCGACGAGCTGGGCGTGGAGGTGGTGAGCGAGGAGCGCGGGCCCGGGGGGCGGAGCGCCGCGTACGGGGTCCGGCTGCGGGCGCACGACGAGACGCGGATCCACGCGCGGTACGACATCGTGCGCACGATGCGGGCGAGCGTGTGCGTCCTGGGCCCGATGCTGGCGCGGCGCGGGCGGGCGCGGGTGTCGATGCCCGGGGGGTGCGCGATCGGGGAGCGCCCGATCGACCTGCACCTGCGGGGGCTCGAGGCGCTCGGCGCGGAGATCGAACTGGACGCGGGCGACGTGATCGCGACGGCGCCCAAGGGGGGCTTGCTCGGCGCGACGGTCTTCCTGGGCGGGACCTTCGGGTCGACGGTCCTCGGGACCGCCAATGTCATGTCTGCAGCGACCCTCGCGAAGGGGACGACGGTCATCGAGTCCGCGGCCTGTGAGCCCGAGATCGTGGATCTGGCGAAGCTGCTCACCGCGATGGGGGCGAAGATCGAGGGCGCGGGGTCGCCCAGGCTCGTGATCCATGGCGTGGAGCGCCTCAAGGGGGCGACGCACCGGGTGATCCCCGACCGGATCGAGGCGGCGACCTACCTGTGTGCCGCGGCGATCACGAACGGGCGGATCGAGCTGGAGGAGTGCCCGCTCGACGCCTTGCTCGCGGTGACGGACCGGCTGAAGGCGGTGGGCGTGCAGATCGAGGTCATCGACGGCGCGGACCTGATGCGGGCGACCTGCCGGGTGACGAGCGAGCGGGTGTTGAAGCCTGTGGAAGTGACAACGCAGCCTCACCCGGGGTTCCCGACGGACTGCCAGGCGCAGCTGATGGCGCTCCTGTGCCTGGCGGACGGGAACAGCGTGATCACGGAGAAGATCTTCCCGGAGCGGTTCCTGCATGTCGCGGAATTGACGCGCATGGGGGCGAGGCTCTTGCGCCAAGGGGCGACGGTGGTCGTCACAGGCGTGCGGGGGCTGAAGGGCGCGCCGGTGATGGCGAGCGACCTGCGGGCGTCGGCGGGGCTGGTGCTGGCGGGCCTGGCGGCGAGCGGGACGACGACGGTGAACCGGGTGTACCACCTCGACCGGGGGTACGAGGGGATGGAGACGAGGCTTCAGGAGCTCGGGGCCGCGATCGAGCGGGTGGAGGGGGAGTAAGCAAAGGGTCAGATCTTGAAATGGGCAGAGGGGCAGAGGGGCAGAGGGGTCGAGGGGTAGATGGGTTCGGGGGGAGCACTACCCGCTGCGCGAATAGTGGCACCAGACACAGGCAAGTGATGACACCGGGGAGCACGGACCCGCAGAGCCGGGTCCGTGGCACCGTCTTCAGCGTCGGCCTTCGATGTATTCGTTGCTCCAGCGACGGAGGCGGTCGGCGAGGCGGGCGTTGCTGGTTCTTGACGCGAGCAGGCCCAGGTAGTCGGCGGCGGCCTTGGGTCCCCGCAGGCGGCGGATGACGGTGGAGACCTCGAGGGCGTCCTCTGCCTGCTGCCCGTCGCGGATGGTCTGCATCAGGAGTTGCTCGATCGAGGAACCGATGCTGGCGGTGGGAAGGGCGCGGGCGCTGTGCCAGAGGGCGTCGCGCCGGGCGCGGTCGGCGGAGGCGACGCCATCGAGGTAGGTGTAGGCCTCCGCGAGAGGGAGGAACTCGCCCATGCGGTAGAGGGGGAGGATGGAGTAGGAGGCGACGGTCGCGCTGAAGCGCTCGGGCTGGTCCTTCATCAGGGCGCGGGCGAGGCGGACCGCGTCCTGGTCGCGACCGAGCATGGTGAGGGTGCGGATGGCTTCGGCGAAGTTGCGGCTCCGCAGGGCTTCGCGCATCTCGTCCTCGAGGTCGGTCGTGCTCTCGAGCCAGAGGTCGTTGCCGGCTCGCCGGCCCGGATCGGTGGGGCGGCTGACGACGATCAGGGGGTCGCCGATCAGGTTGAGCTTCCAGACGGGCTGCTCGTCGTAGCGGACCGCGGCGCCGAGGGGGGCGCCGGTGAGCAGGCGCTCCGCGACGGCGCGATTGGGGAGGAACGCGGAGAGGAAGGGCTCCTGCACGCTGCCGAACCAGGCGTAGGCGCCGTTGGCCAGGAATCGGCCCGCGATGGTGTCGGGGTCGTCGGGAGCCGCGGTGGACCAGGAGTGGACCATGATGCCGATGGCGGGGTTGCGGAGGATCGGGATATCCCCGGGCTTGGCGTCCACGCCCCCGACATCGAAGGCGGAGGCCATGCCCTTGGAGTTGATCATGAGGATCTCGGCGCCCAGGCCCCGCGCGGTCGCGGTGCGCCAGTCGGGGAGCCGGTTGTTGGGCCGGTCGAAGAGCGTGACGCCCAGGCCGGCGGTGCGGAAGAGTTCCGCGGCGGGCGCGAGGCTGTAGTTGGCCCATTCGCCATCGGTGGGATAGGTGTCGAAGAGCCAGGCGGAGCGGACCGGGAGGAAGAGCCCGCACATCGCGCGATAGAGGGCGTCGGCGGGCGAGCCGAAGATGAGCCCGCCCCAGGCCCAGCGGTCGGACCCGATGCCCTCGACGCGGGCGATGCGGTCGGAGATCGCGGTCTGCGTGTTGGGCCCCTGGTGCCCGGCGTCGTTGACCTTGCTGGCGGTGTTCATGACCAGCGTGACCGCGTCGATGTCGTCGCCCAGCGTCCGCCACGTGAGGCCCAGCTCGTCGAGCCTGCTGCCGATGGTGGTGACCATGCGCTCCGCGGCTTCCGGGGAGCAGGTGGAGCGGACGCGCCCTGTGGACTCGACGAAGACGATGGGCTGGATGCGGGCCGCGGCGAGGGCGAGCCCCGCGACCCAGGTCGCGTCGTTGGGGTCGACCGCGACGACGCCGTTGGGGGCGAGCCCTTGGGCCTTGAGCCCGGCGAAGATGGTGCGCTGGCCCCCGCCGACCGAGGGCGTCTCGAAGGCGTCGCCCAGGTACTGGGTGATGCGCTGCTCCTGCGCGAAGGCGTCGGCCGGCCAGGGGTCGGACTCCTTGGACCAGCGGACGACCTTGCGGGGGCCGAAGGCGCGTACGAAGCGGGCGATGTCCTCCGCGGCGCCGTCGGACCCGTCGTCGATGAGGACGGGGAAGCGGACGATGCCCTGCCACCGGGAGATCGCCTCCGCGGCTTCCAGGGGGGTTCGGACGACGACGAGATCCGGGACGACGATCTGGGCGTTGCGGATGATCGCGGAGCGGACGCCCAGTCGCTGGGCGGGGGGGAGCGCGTCCGCCTGGCGGAGCATCTGCTCGACGCTGACCGCATCGGGCGGCAGGGCGGGCTGCTGGGACTCGGGTTGGGTTTCCTGTTGGGCGGAGCCGGCGTGGGACGCCGGGGCGTGGCCCGCGAGGAGGGCGATCGCGACGAGCAGGCCCGAGAACGGGAGACGACGGGGGGCGGGGCTGTTGTGCACAGTCATGAGATCAGGGTAGCGGACGGGACGCGAGATTCGATGGGGCGATTGGAGCGTGTCCGGGAGGCGGGGCCCTCTACACTCCGCGACGATGCCGAGTCTGAGCCGTGAAGAGTTCGTCGAGGTGGTGGCGGGTGCGCGTTCTCCGGGGGACGGGCGGACGCTGGCGGTGCCGGTGTGCGTGCGTGTCCTGAGCGATCAGTTGACGCCTGTCCTGGCGTACCGGCGGCTGGTGGCGCCCGATGAGCGGACGGCGCCGTCCTTTTTGCTGGAGAGCGTGGAGGGGCTGGAGCGCCAGGCGCGGTACTCGATCCTGGGCTCGCGCCCGACGCTCGAGGTGGTGGCGTACGGGCACACGACGAGCGTCCACGACCATCGCCAGGTGCCCTCGCGGGCGGTGACGCAGCGGCAGCTCGACCCCCTGGACACGCTGCGGGACATCGCGGGGAAGCTGAGACTGGTGCGCCCCGAGGGGTCGATCGCGAAGGGGATGCTGCCCCGGTGCGTGTGGGGCGGGTGGTTCGGGTACGCGAGCTACGACTCGGTGCGGTACGCGGAGCCCGAGAAACTCGACCGGCGCAGGGCACCGGCGGACGACCGGCGCCTGCCCGACCTGCACTTTGGGTTCTACGACGGGGTGTGCGTCTTCGACCATGTCGAGAAGCTGGTGTACCTGGTGCAGCTCGCGATGGTGGAGGACGGGGCCGACGCGGGCGAGGCGTGGGACCGGGCGATCGCCCGGCTGGACGAGCGGGTCGAGGAGATCGAGCGCCACTCGAAGCCCCTGCCGGCGGGACGGGTGAGCGCGCACCCACCCGCGAAGGGGCTGCCCAGCAACCTGACGCGGGGCGAGCACGCCTCGATGCTGGACAGGGCGCTCGAGTACATCCGGGCGGGCGACATCTTCCAGGTGGTGCTGGGGCAGCGGTTCGAGCGCCGGAGCGGGGCGGACCCGTTCGATGTCTACCGGGCGCTGCGTGCTGTCAACCCGAGCCCCTACATGGTGTACATGCAGGCCGGGCCCTGCATCCTCGTGGCGTCGAGCCCCGAGATCCTGTGCCGCGTGGAGCGGGTGACGGGCGCGGGAGACGCAGCGGCGTACCGCGTCACGAACCGCCCCCTGGCGGGGACGCGGAAGCGCGGGGCGACCCCGGCGGAGGACGCGGCACTCGAGCAGGAGCTGCTGGCGGACCCGAAGGAGCGGGCCGAGCACATCATGCTGGTGGACCTGGGGCGGAACGACGTGGGCAAGGTCGCCAGGCCCGGGACGGTGGAGCTGTCGGGCGTGATGTCGATCGAGCGGTACAGCCATGTCATGCACATCAGCTCGACCGTGACCGGTGAGCTGCGCCAGGGCCTCGACTGCTGGGACGCGTTGCGGGCGGCGCTGCCGGTCGGGACGATCTCCGGGGCACCGAAGATCCGGGCGATGCAGATCATCGACGAGCTGGAGCCGGTCCGCCGGGGGCCCTACGGGGGCGGGATGGGGTACGTCTCGCTCGACGGGGAGATGGATATCGCGCTCGCCCTGCGGACGATGGTGGTGCCAACGGAGCGGTACGACGCCAAGGCGGGTCAGTGGGTGTACCACCTGCAGGCGGCGGGGGGCATCGTGGCGGACTCCCAGGCGGACGCGGAGTACGAGGAGACGGTGAACAAGGCGGCGGCTCTGGCGCGGGCGCTGGACCTGGCGGAAGAGGCGTTTGGGAAATAGCCAAATCGCAAAGGGCCAAAGGGCCACATGAGGACGGAGCTTCGTGGAGAAATCGCTTCGCGATGTCTCCACGGCACCCAAACTGTCTTGGCATACTGGGGGCATGAACAAGCCTGTCGTTCTCGTGACCGAGGATCTGTCGGAAGGCCCCCTGGCGTGGCTGGCGGAGCGGTGCCGGGTGGTGCGGGGCGCGGTGGGGTCAACGGAGTTTGAGAGCGCAGCTTCGGACGCGGTCGCGCTGGTGGTGCGGACCTACACCGTGGTGGACGGGGCGCTGCTGGACCGGATGCCCGGGCTGAAGGTCGTGGCGCGGGCGGGGGTGGCGCTCGACAACATCGACGTCGGGGCGTGCCGTGGGCGCGGGGTGGAGGTGGTGCACAACCCGGGTGCGAACGCGGACGCGGTGGTGGAGTATGTCTTTGCGCTGCTGTTCGATGCGCTGCGACCCCGGGTGTTCATCGAGAGGGCGCTCGATCTGGAGGCGTGGAACGCGCTGCGGGCCGAACTCCTGGCCCCGCGCCAGTTGAACGGGACGACGCTTGGGATCTGGGGGCTGGGGCGGATCGGGAGGCGCGTGGCCCGCGTGGCGGGGGCGCTCCAGATGAGGGTGATCTACCACGATCTGCTGGAGATCCCGGAGGACCAGCGCTTCGGGGCCGAGGCGGTGCGCCGCGAGGCGTTGCTGGAGCGTGCGGAGATCGTGACCGTCCACGTGGACGATCGGCCGGCGAACCGGCAGCTGGTCTCGGCGGACGCGTTCGGGCGGATGCGGTCGGACGTGGTCTTCCTGAACTGTGCGCGGGGGCTGATCGTGGACCCGGTGGCGTGCGCGGAGTTCTTCGTCGCGCATCCGGCGGCGCAGGCGCTCCTGGACGTGCACGACCCGGAGCCCTTCGACGCGACCTACCCCCTGCTCGACATCCCCAACGTGCACCTCGCGCCCCACATCGCGGCGGCGACCGAGCAGGCGAAGGTGAACATGAGCTGGGTGGTGCGGGATGTGGGCCGGGTGCTGCGCGGGGAGAAGCCCGAGCATCCGGCCCCGGTGAGCGCGGAGCGGTAGGCTGTCGTTCAGTTCGAGGGTTCGGCTCGTGATCGAAGTGATCGGATGGCTGACGGTGGGGCTCGGCGTGTACCTCGCGCTGGGGCTGGCGTTCGCGCTCGTGTTCGTGACGCGTGGGGTCGGAGCGGTTGACGCCGCGGCGCGTGAAGCCGGGTGGGGGTTTCGGGTGTTGATCGTTCCCGGGACGGCGCTCCTGTGGCCCGCGCTGGCGAAGATGTGGACCGAAGCGCGGGCGACGCGGGCGGTGCCGCTCGCAGACCTGCCGACCGACGACGGGACCGCGACGGAGCGTTCAACCGCAGCGGGCGGGCACCGAGGAAGCGGGGCATGAGGGCATCGCACCGCAGGGCGCACGGGATCCTTTGGCCCCTGCTCGGGCCGGCGCTGGTGGCGCTCGTGGTCTGGGCGGTCTGGTCGATCCCGGCGGATCCGTTCGCGACCCCCAAGTCGCCCGAGTCGCCGGCGCGTCCCGGTGTAGAGGGGCGACCGTGACACACCGGTACCGCGCGATCACCTGGAACCGGCACAAGCGCGTGTACGACGCGGTCGTGGTGGTCGCGATCCTGCTCGGGATCGGCGGGTTCGCTCTGGGGACGGCGCTGACCGCGGACGACAGCCCGGACCCCGTGGTCGTGCTGCTGCGGGCGCTCGGGCTGACCGCGTTCAGCCTTTTGCATGTCGTCCTGTGCATCGGTCCCCTGGCGCGACTGACGGACCGGGCGCTGCCTCTCCTCTACAACCGCCGGCACCTGGGCGTCGCGACCTTCCTGGTCGCGCTGGCGCACGGGGTGCTCGTGCTGGGCTACTACGGCGGGTTCGGGGTGCTCGACCCGTTCAGCGCCGTGCTCTTCGCGGACCGGTCGTTCGGCTCGCTCGCAAGCTTCCCCTACGAGTTGCTGGGCTTCGGGGCGCTCCTGATCCTTTTCGCCCTGGCGGCGACGAGCCATGATTTCTGGCTCAGGCAGCTCTCCCCTTCGGTGTGGAAGGGGCTGCACATGTCGGTCTACGGCGCGTACGGGCTCGCGGTGGCTCACGTCGCGCTCGGGGCGCTCCGGGATCAGGCGGGGCCCGTCTCCGTCGCCGCCCTCGCGGGCGGGGTCACGCTGGTCTTCGGGCTGCACGCGGTGACCGGTATCCGCGAGCTGGCCCGCGACGCAGCGGGCGTGGAACCGCCGACCGGCGAGGGGAAGGACGCGACGCCCTGGGTGCCGATCGGCCCGGTCGACGAGATCCCCGAGCGCCGGGCCAAGGTCGTCTGCCTGCGCGGTCAGGAGCGTGTGGCGGTCTTCCGGCACGGGGGCCGGGTGTCCGCGGTCACCAATGTCTGCGCCCACCAGGGGGGCCCGCTGGGCGAGGGCAAGATCGTGGACGGGTGCATCACCTGCCCCTGGCACGGGTACCAGTACGACCCCGCGAACGGGCAGAGCCCGCCCCCCTACACGGAGAAGATCGCGACCTACCGCGTGCGTGTGGAGGGGCGCGAGGTCTACCTCGACCCCAGGCCCCTGCCCCCGGGCACACAGGTCGAGCCGGCGGTCTACGACGCGACGCCGGACGACGAGACGCTGTTCGAGCCCGTCGAGAAAACGGTCCGCCCCGGGGGCGAGGAGCAGGAGGGGCGGCGCGCCCCGCGACGCGAGGAGATCGACCCCGACCTCGCCGACACCGCCCAAGGCGTCGAGCACCTGCCCGAGATCGACCCCGACGAACGCGAGGAGCGCAGGCGATGAGCCAGACCGACGCACCGACGGGCGCGGGAACGGGGCCGGACCCCTTCTACGTGGGCTATCGAGCCCTGCCCCGCACGCACCGCCTGTTCCTCCTGGCAGCGGTGCCCCTGGCGCTCGCCCTCGTCGGCGTGGGGGCGGTGGGCCTCGCGGTGTCGCAGCCGGCGTGGGGCGATGGGCAGTGGCGCAACGCAGAGGCAGTGACGATCGAGGGCGTGCTGAGGCTGGACCCCTACCCCACGCTCCACATCGCTGCGACGGACGGGCTGCGGTCCTATCTGCTGGTGCGGACCGGCAAGCTCGGGTCGCTCGCGATGCTGGAGGATCGCCGGGGAGAGCTCGACGGGGCAACGGTGGCGGCGCGGGGGTGGGTCATCGAGCGGGACGGGCGCCGGATGCTCGAGCTCGACGCCGACGGCGCGGGCGAACCCGTCGTGGGCGGTGCGCCCGCGATCGTGGCCCGGCCGGTCGAGGCCGGGCTCGAGGCGATCAACCCCCTTCGTCTGGCGCTGACCGGTGCGGAGCCGGTGACGGTGCGGGGGGAGATCGTCGACGCGAAGTGCTACCTCGGGGCGATGAAGCCCGGGCTCGGACGCGGGCACAAGGCGTGCGCCACGCTCTGCGTGCGCGGGGGCATCCCGCCGGTGCTGGCGAGCCTCGGGGCCGACGGGCGGGCGCGGTACCACCTCCTGGTCAACGAGACGGGGATGGCGCTGACGGGCGAGCGCCTCGAGGAGCTGCTGCCCCTGATCGCGGAGCCCATCGAGGCGACCGGCGTCGAGAGCCGGGTGGGCGCGTGGCGCGTCCTGCGACTGACGCGCGACGCGGTGAAGGCCCTGTGAAACGCCGGGCGTGAGCCTCAGCGACGACGACGACTGGCGACCAGGCCCGCGAGGGCGAGGACGCCCATCGCGCCCGGCGCCGGGACGACGTCGACGGTGAGCCCGTTCGGACCGAAGGAGACGGTGTAGAACCGCCCGCCGCCCGCGTCGAGCCCCTCGATCGCAGCAAACTGCCCGACGAACGCGCCCGCGGTGAGGATGGTGAACGAGTCGCCCAGGTCGACCTTGCCCACGGTCTCGAAGACGAGGGTGCCGGCGCTGCCGGGCCCGCCCGCGGCGCCGAAGAAGAAGGTGCCGTCAACATCGACCGCACCGAAGGAGTCGCCCCCGAGCTGGATGACGAGCCGGCTGCCCTCCGCCTGGACGTAGTCGCCCAGAACCTCGACGCGCGAGCCCCCGGAGAGCGCGCCGCCCTTGGAGCCATCGATCACGCCACCGACACCGACGCGGAGCTCGCCCTCGACCGTGAGGCTGGACAGACCCAGGAGGTCGCGCCCGTCCAGGGCACTGACGCGCCCGATCTCGCCGATGTTCGTGAGCGAGGACAGGGCGTCGCCTCCCAGCCCGTTGTCGATTTTGCCCGTGCCCCGGACCGTCAGGTCGGCCTCGACGCGCTGGATGCCGGTAGCGTTGGACGCCTGCAGCGTGCCCCCCAGGTCGAACGACCCGCCCGAGAGCGTTCCGTTCGCGAGGTTGACGAGCCCGCCGGTCGCGTGGAAGGTGGCGCCCCCGTCGACCGAGAGCGCCCCGCCCGCCTGGACGTCGAACGAGCCGGCGGTGGTGAAGTTGCGCTGCGAGCCCAGCGCGAGGCGACCGTCGGTGACGATGCGCTCGAGCCCGTTGATCGCGTCGAACTTCGCCGCGGCGCCCTCGAGTGAGACCCCCGCCGCCAGCTCGCGGATGTCGGCCCCGACCAGGCGCAGCTCGCTGTTCGCCGCGACCTGCCACTGCCCGCTGGTGAGCCGGTCGCCGGGCGTGTCGACCCCGTCGGTCGAGAGCAGGCCCTGGGCGACGCGCACGGTGCCGTTGTTGGTGAGGTCGACGCCCTCGATCGTGAACGCCCCGCCATCACGCTGGACGAAGGAGCCGCCCTCCTGCACGACGATGCGCTGCGTGCCCGGGCCGACGCCCTGCATCGTGCGGGCAACGCCGCCCGCGATGTTCAGCGAGGCACCGTCGCGGACCATGAACTCGCCGTTGCGGGTGAGTGTCGGTCCGGTGGTGCCACCAAGGTCCAGTGAGCCCCGGGCGACGTCGATGCAGGTGTCGTCGATGTCGGCGA
The DNA here is from genome assembly GCA_036788215.1 of Phycisphaerales bacterium. Taxonomy (GTDB): domain Bacteria; phylum Planctomycetota; class Phycisphaerae; order Phycisphaerales; family UBA1924; genus DAIQNV01. The sequence goes on from DAIQNV010000015.1 coordinate 13,635, forward strand.
CGAAGTTCCCGTTGAACTGGGCGGTCCCGTCGATGACGATGAGCGCCTTGGTGAAGGAGTAGTCGATCGCGGTCAGCGAAGCGTTGGCGGAGGTCGTGACGACGGTCATCCCGTCCCCGATGCCCACGATCTCGGTGTCCTCGAGCCGGGCGTTCGAGCCGAGCTGCACGCTGGCGACGCCGGCGATCCGGGCGTTGGCGAAAAGCGAGGAGCCCCCGACCTCGAGCGTCCCGACATCGGCGATGTTCGTGCCGTTGAAGACCGTATCGAAGGTGTCGCGGGCGCCGGCGTGCTCAGCCACGCCGGTCGCGAAGCGGAACGCGCCGCCCGGGGCGCCACGGAGTCGCCCCGTGCCAAGGGTGGAACCGCCCAGGACCTGGAGCGAGCGGGGGCCCGCGTTGATCGTGGCGCCGGCGGAGGTGAAGAGCAGCTCGCTGATGACGAAGTCATCGTCGAGCGTGATCGTGAAGGGGTGGCCCGCGACCGTGATCTCGGCCCGATAGGTCAGGGCGGCGTTGTTCGGCGCGACGGGCGTCGACCAGTTGCCCGCATCGGACCACAGGCCCGAGTCATCATCGAGCCAGACGGAGACCGTCGGATCGGTCCCGCCGATCGCCTGCCCCGCGACCAGCGCGAGCCCCAACACACCCCAGCGCCCCGCCATGACGCGTCCGCCACGCCCACCGCTCGACCGAAGGTCAGGTCCCATAACGATCAGCACTCCGTCTGGACGGTGACGCGGCAGCGCTCCCTCGGCCCGCGTCCCCCGGAGAAATTACCCCCCCGGGCCCTCCCGTTCAATCCCGAGAGCGTAACCCCGTGAAGGAATCGAAGTTGCGCCCCCGCGCAACCCGCTTCCCCGGCCCTCCCGGGGGGTCATCCGGGGTGGCTTGACGAAAGATTCGCGATCGCCCCGTCAGCCTCAGCGAGCGTGGTCTCGAGATCCTTCAGCTCACCTTCGACGGGCACGCCCTGCGCCTCCAGTCCGATAAACACCTCCCGGCATTGGGTGAACCAGTCGCGGGCCGCCAGCCAGTGGTCCAGGGCTGCCGACCCCTCGATCGCCTCCGCCTGCGTCTTCTCCAGTTCCCCGAGCTTGAAGAGAGCCACCGCGAGGTCCCGCTCGTGCCTAGGGATGCGGTCCGCGACAGCGAGTTCCTTGCGGAGGCTCACCATCTCGGCCCCTATCCCGGCGGCGTCGGCGTACGCCCCGGTTTCCGTCAGCACGCTCATCAGACGGCTGAGGACCAGCCCGTGGTCGCGCTGGGCCTCAAGGTTCGACTCGTCGAGCGCGAGCTGGCCGGTCACGCGCTCCGCGAGGCGGTAGGCGTCGGTCGCGCGGGCGTAGTGCTCCGCCCGGGCCTCGGGGGTGGGAGCGAGGGGGGCGAGGCGCTCGTGGGCGAGGCCGACCCCGTACAACCCGAAGAAGACGTCCCGCTGGTAGACCGCGTGGTTGGGGTGCTCGATCGCGAGCAGCTGGATCTGCCCGAGCCCGCGCCGGGCGTCCTCGAGCCCAAGGCCGGTCTCGGCCCGGCCCTCCGCTCCGAGGACATCCGCGAGCTGGGCGTCCCGCTCGCGTTGCCGGGCCGCTTCGATCCGGCGGGCGAGCTGGAGGCGGGTCAGCCCGAGCTCAACGAGCATGGTGGCCCGCAGGCGCTCGGGGTCATTGTCGTAGGTGTCCGCCGCGGCGCCGCCCGTGCCGAGCAGCTCGCCCCACGCCTCGATCGAGTCGCGGTAGGCGTCGATGGCCCGATCCGCCTCAACACGGGCCTCGTCGAGTGTCTTGACACCCGAGATCATGCGCCGGTGTATGTCGGCGATGAGCCCGATCGACCGCGCCGAGCCGGCAGCCGCCAGGAACGATTGCGGCGCGATAGCGATCGCCTGCTCGAAGCGGCGCTTCGCTTCCAGCGCCATCGCGGAGGCCTCGGCGAACCGCCCGTTCCGCTGCAGCCAGCCGGCCATCCGCTCGCGGTTCTCGCCCAGCCCGATGAGCACAGAAGAATCGTCGGGGCGGGCAACGAGCAGGGCCTCGCGCAGGCGCCTCGACTCGTCGTAGTGCTTCCCCGCTTCCCCCGAATCCCCGAGGCTCGCGCTGTAGGGCGCGCCGTACAGGTCGCCCACGCGGTCGTGCCCCTCGGCGACCTCCGCCAGCAGTTCCCAGTCCCGGTCGCCCGCCGGCCCACCGGCGTCGTCGATGAGGCGCTCGCGCATCAGGTCGAGGTACTTGAGCGCGTTCTCGAGGACGAGGCGCCGTGCGTTGCTGGCGCCGCGGAGGTGCTCGATCTCGTCGTTGAAGTCGTACATGAAGGTGCGGACCAGGTCGCGCACCTCGTCGAAGCTCTCACGCTCGCGCCCGAGGCTCTGGGTCACCTGCTCGTTGGCGGCCCGCAGCTCGGTGTTCAACGCCCCCACCACCACCGAGAAGACCGTGCCCGCGAGCAGCAGCACCGCAGCGGCGGACGCCGGCGCCTTGTGCCGGCTGACGGTCTTGGTGAGGACGTACCACCCGCTGTCGCGCTTGGCCTCGATGGGCTCGCCCGCGAGGTAGCGCCGGATGTCGCGTGCGAACTCGCCGGCGGACTGGTAGCGGCGCTCGCGGGGCTTGCTGAGCGCCTTGAGGGTGATCGTCTCGAGCTCGTCGCCGATGCGCCGGCCCCAGTCGCTGGGCCTGGTCGGCTCGTCGTACAGGATCGCGTCGAGGACCTCGCGCACGGAACCGACGACGCGGTAGGGGAAGCGCCCGCCCGTGATCATCTGGTAGAGGATCACGCCCAGGCTGTAGACATCGCTGCGGACATCGACCGACGCGTGCTCGCCCGCCGCCTGCTCGGGGCTGGCCCAGGGCATGGAGCCCACAAACTGGCCCGTCTCAGTCATGACCGAGTGCTCGGGCGAGATCGCCGACGCGCTGTCGTCGAGCTTGACGAGGCCGAAGTCGACGAGGATCGGCGCCCCCGTCGTCTCGAGGCGGATGTTGGCGGGCTTCAGGTCGCGGTGGATGACCCCACGCATGTGCGCGGCGCTGACCGCGTCGCAGATCTGCGCAAAGAGCTCCAGCAGGCGACGGAGCTCGGGGTCGGACGCGGTGAGCGCCTTCGTCCGGGCGTGCGAGCCCCGCGACGGGCCGATGCGCCCCGCGATCGACCGCGCGGACGACCTGGACGACACCGAGGTGCGCGTTGCGGTCCGGGTCGCGGTCCGGGTTTGGGCAGCCGCTGCGGTATCAGGGCTCGTGATCGTCTCCGCGTCGGGGTCGGGCTGACGCTCGCCCGGGCGGAGCCGGCGGAGGACGACATCGAGGCTCTCGCCCGCGATGTAGTCCATGATGTAGTAGAAGCTGCCATCAGCGGTCGCGCCGCTCCCCCGAACCTTGACGATGCCCGGGTGCTCAAGCTGCTCGAGCACCGACACCTCGCGCTCGAAGCGGGTACGGGCCGACCGGCTCGTCGCGGCGCCCCCGTGCAGCAGCTTGATCGCGACGCGGTCGCCCGTGTCGCGCTCGACCGCCTCGAAGACGACGCCCTGCCCGCCCCGGTGCACCTCGCGCAGCACATCGAAGCCCGCGAAGAACCCCGGGGGCAGGTCGATCGCCCGGCTCCGCGCCGCATGCCGGCCAAGCGCCATCGTGCGGTGTGTCGCGGACGCGGGCCCGGTGCCCCTCTCCTGGCCCTTACCCTGGCCCCCGCTGATCGAGAGCCCGCCCACGGACATCGAGGTGACCGCCATCGCGTCCGCCTGCTGGAGTGCCCCCAGGATCAGGTCCCGATCGGCATCGCGCTTCGCGACCGGCCCGGTCGCGGGTGGGTCGCCGGGCCCATGCTGTGCGTCTCGGTCCGACATGCGCTTCCGTTCCCGAAGACCCGTGCAGGTGGGCCCGCCCGGCGTTGACCAACACCCCGAATCAGGTGCCGTCGCCACGAGGGCACCCGGCGTGGTGCTCGTCCAGAGTCGAGAACGGGGCGCACGCCCGGCTCTCACGCCCGTTTCGGTCTGTCTCCCCCATTGTCCGCAGAACCCGGCAAAATGCTCGGTCCGACCGTCATCTTCCTTGTATACCGACCTTTAGGAGACGCTGAAGAACTTGGACTCGCTGGGCAGTTCGTCCCGCAGGCGATCGTGGGCCCGGGCCCGGAGCATGTAGACCGCGCCCTCGCTCCGCCCCATCTCCACAGCGACCGCCGCTGCGGGCTGGCCCTGGAGGTCGTACATGCGGATGACCTGGGCGTAATCCGGGGGCATGCGGGCGAGGACGACGTCGAGGGCCCTTCGGATTTCGTTCTGGGTGACCGCGCTGCTCGGGGCGGTCGAGGTAACCCCCACGAGTTCGATCAGGGCGACCATCGAGTCCGCGTCGGGCTGGACCCGGGCCCGGTGTACCCGCTTCTTGGGGTTGGGGCGTTTTTCCGCTTCGAGCATGCGGATCGCGTCGACGAGGTTGTTCTCCGCCAACCTGGTGAGCCAGGCGAGGAAGCCGCTGGCGCCGCCCCCTCGGAAACTGGCGAGCCGGGTGACCGCTTCGAGGTAGGTCACCTGCATGACATCGTCCTCGTCCATCGCGGCGCGGTGGTGGCCCGAGATCTTGGGGGTGATGCGGGCCCGGACCCGGGGGCCCAACTGCTCCAGGAGCTGGATCAGAGCGCCGCGGTCGCCCGCGAGGGCGGCATCGAGCAGCGCGTCTTCCTCGGGCATCCGGGGACCGACAGCGCGGGCGTCGCCCGACTCTGGGGTGTCGGCAGCGGGTGGCGGCGGGGGCATCGTCGGGCTTCCTTCCCGCGGAAAGTGTACAGCGGGCTGCGCCCGGGCTTCGCGTTCGGTGCCTGATCCCCACGAAAGTGCGTGGCTGGCGGGCCCGAGTCGGGGGCTGCCGACCGTAGTTTCACGCATTTTGCCCTAAGCACTTTGCCTAGATTCACACCTTTCTCGGGCGTGGTGCTAGAATGTCAGATCATCTGACAAGTTTGCTCGCCAAGTCCGAATGGTGTGGCACATTGTCAAGTGAGACGAGTTCCGGCTCGTCGGCGGCCACGAGTGGGCCCGATTCCTTAGGGAGTCACCCCTGCTGCCGAATGAGTCTTCCCTTTTTTCTCCACCGCGGCCTGTCCCCCACCAGGGATGGCCGCGTTTTTTGTTTTTGCTGGGGATGGGGCGGGGCCTGCTGGGGCGGGGCTTGTGAAGAGCGGGCGCCCTTTGGACGGTCAACCCGAGCCTTCGGCGACGCGGAGCGTCGCCTCAGACTCGGCGTCCCGCTGGGCTGTGGATGGGCGCACCGGGAGCGGGTGGGGCGGGCGATCGGGTGATGGCGGGGCGGGTGACGGGGTGACCGGACGCTGAAGCGTGGGGCCTAGGCGTCAGCCGCCTGAGGCGCTGCCGACCAGTTGGGCGTTCGTCGGGAAGCGGTTGAGGGCGGCCAGGAGCTGCTCGACCTGCTGAGGTGGGGGCATGTTGAGCATGCGCCGGCGGAGGGCGGTGATGGTGTTGAGGGTGCGCTCGTCGAGGAGCAGGTGCTCCTTGCGCGTGCCGGAGCCCGCGAGGTCCATCGCGGGGAAGAGGCGCTTCTCCGCGACCTTGCGGTCGAGGATGAGCTCCATGTTGCCGGTGCCCTTGAACTCCTCGAAGATGACCTGATCGCCCTGGCTCCCGGTGTCGACGAGGCAGGTGGCGATGATGGTCAGGCTGCCCCCCTCCTCGGTGTTGCGGGCGGCGCCGAAGATCTGCTTGGGCACTTCGAGGGCCCGGGAGTCGATCCCGCCCGACATGGTGCGACCCGAGCTCGCGTGGCGGTTGGAGCGGTTGAAGGCACGGCCCAGGCGGGTGAGCGAGTCGAGCAGGACGACAACGTGGCGCCCCGCTTCGACCATGCGCTTGCAGCGCTCCATGGTCATCAGGCTGATGGCGATGTGGCGCTCGACGTCGTGGTCGTTGGAGCTGGCGAGGATGCGGATGCGGTCCTTCGACCAGGCGTGTGGCCACTCGTCATCGGCGCGGGTGACGGAGAAGGTGCGCTTGAAGTCGGTGACCTCCTCCGGGCGCTCGTCGACGAGCAGGAGGATGATCTCGGTGTCCTCGTGGTTCCTGAGGACCGCCTCGGTGATCTGCTTGAGCAGGGTCGTCTTGCCCGCCTTGGGGGGGCTGACGATCAGGGCCCGCTGGCCCCGCCCGATGGGGCAGAACAGGTCGATCAGGCGGCAGGCCGGGGCGCAGCCCGGGTGCTCGAGCGTGAGCCGGGGCTGGGGGTCGATGCTGGTGAGGTCCTCGAAGGGCTTGACGCCGGCGTAGCGGTCCGGCTCCATGCCCTCGATCGCGAGGAACTTGTCGACGACCGGGCGGGAGCCTCGGGGGCCCTTGGAGCGTCCGCGACGGCGCCTTGGCTTCTTCTCGCCGATCTCGACGGTCACCTCCAGCCCGTTGCGCAGGGGGAGATGGTCGCCGAAGGCGAGCGGGACGAAGGGGTCGTCGGCGCTCTCGGTGACGGTGAGATCACCCGAGATGCTTCTGACGCGGCCTTCGGCGCGCGCCGGCCATTCGAGGATGCCGGTCATCGTCCGTGTGGACATAGGAATGTCGTCCAATGCCGGTCTGCCCGATCCCGGTGCGACGCGCACCACGACCGAACGCTGCACCGACGCCCCTTGTTGAGGGTGGCCGGACCGGCGGGTTGTCTTCTGGGCTCACCGGCGAGTGCGAGGGGGACCCACTGTCCACCGTCGCGGCTTGCCCCGGGGGAGCCGGCCCCAAACCACCGGGAACACGGAAGCGGTCCCGGACTACAGATGAGAGCACACCGGGGGCCCGGAGTCAACAGGCAAAGCGGGTCGGAGGCGGGTTTGGGGCGTTTGCGGGGGCCCGGGCCCCTCGCCCGGTGCTGATTGGGCCGAGCACCCGGAGGCGATGGTGGGGTTCCGCTACCATGGGGGGCTTGGTTGTGGAGCCGTGATGGGTCGGGGGATGGCGGAGAACGCGGGCCCGCGCGTCCGAAAGGGCGTGCGGGGGAGGGCCGGGGGGTGTTCCCGCGGCCCGACGAGAAGAGCAAGGGCTCTTGCCCGGTGTGATCGGTGCGGGACGGCCCGCGAGGGATGCATGAAGATTTTGAAGGGCATCCCGGTTTCGCCTGGCGTGATTATCGGTCGCGTCTTCGTCCTGGGGGATGACCCCATGGGGCGTGTATCGCGCCGTCCTATCGAGCCCGAGGGGGTGGAGGCGGAAGTCGAGCGCTTCGAGCGGGCCCGGCACGCATCGATCGAGGACCTGACGAGGGTCTACGAGCGGGCGGTCACGGAGATGGGCCCGGAGGCGGCGAAGATCTTCCAGTTCCACATCGGGGCGCTCTCGGACCGGGCGATCGTGGGGCCTGTGCACGAGATGATCCGCGAGGACCGGGTCTCGGCGGAATTTGCGGCGAGCGAGACCTTCCGGCGGTGGGCGGACCTCTTCAGCGCGAAGGCGGACTCGGCGTTCACGACGAAGGTGAACGACCTGGAGGACCTGGCCAACCGGGTCCTGGGGCGCCTGCAGGGGGCGAGGCGGAGCGAGTTGGCGAGCATCACGAGCCCGGTGATCGTCGCGGCGCGGGACCTGACGCCCAGCCAGACCGCGGGGTTTGACCGGACGAAGGTGCTGGCGTTCGTGACGGACCTGGGCGGGCCCACGAGCCACACCGCGATCGTGGCCCGGGCCCTCGGGCTGCCCGCGGTCGTGGGTTGCCAGCGGATGACCGCGTCGGTGACGGACGGCAGCACCGTGATCGTGGACGGGGACCGGGGGACGGTGATCCTGAGCCCCGACGGGGAGACGATCGAGCAGTACACGGGGTATGTGGAGCAGGCGAAGACCTACCGGCTGAGCCTGCGCGAGGTCGCGAGCCTGCCCAGCATCACGCGGGACGGGGTGGAGATCGAGCTGGTCGGGAATATCGAGTTCCCCGACGAGGTTTCCACCGTGCTGGATCACGGCGGCACGGGCGTGGGGCTCTACCGCACCGAGTTCCTGTACCTCACGAGCGACATGGAGCCGGACGAGGAGATGCACTTCCGCGCGTACAAGCGGTGCATCGAGCTCTTGGACGGTCGGCCCCTGACGATCCGGACGGTGGACCTGGGCGCGGACAAGTACACGCAGAGCCGGGCGGAGATCCCGGAGCGCAACCCCTTCCTGGGGCTGCGGTCGATCCGGTACTGCCTCCTGAACCTGGAGATGTTCAAGACGCAGCTGCGGGCGATCCTGCGGGCGAGTGCGTTCGGGCCGATGCGGATCATGTTCCCCCTGATCACTTCTCCGCACGAGTTCCGCAAGGCGAAGTTCCTGCTGAACGACGCGATGGAGGACCTGGAGGAGCTGGGGATCGAGTTCGACCGGAAGGTGAAGGTCGGGATGATGGTCGAGGTCCCCTCCGCAGCGATCATGGCGGACAGCTTCGCCCGGGAGGTCGATTTCTTCAGCATCGGCACGAACGACCTTGTCCAGTACACGCTGGCGGTCGATAGGACGAATGAACGGGTGGCGAACCTCTACCAGCCGGCCCACCCGGCGGTCGTCAAGCTGATCCGCGACGTGGCCAGGGCGGGCAGGCGGCGGGGGATCCCGGTGAGCTGCTGCGGGGAGGCTGCGGGGGACCCCGGGTTCGCTCCGTTGTTGATCGGGCTCGGATTGCGTACGCTCTCGGTGGCTTCGAGCTCGATCCCAGCCCTGAAGCGGCTTGTTCGGAGTCTGACCGTTGATCAATGCGAGCGGATCGCCAAGAAGGCGATCTCGCTGGATTCGGAGGTCGAGGCGGCTGCGTACGTCCTCGATCGCGCGAAACGATTGGTCCCCGAGGCGTTCGACGGTCGGTCCGGCGAAGCCTGAGTCCTCGGGGCGGAACAGAACGACGCGTGCGGCGTGCGTCACCCTGTCGGGTCGGGAGGAGCTGGGGGGCTTATGAGCCTTCCCGCGGGACCGGCGGACGGGTGACGGGCGCAGCGGAGGTCTCGGGTTGGGCGGCACGCTCGACCCGGACGGCACCGGGCCCGTGGGGCCGGGTGACGCGGGAGCGACCTTTGGGGTCGTCCGTGGGCAAGGTTGCCCCTCGGGCACCCGGGGCCGCTTCCTCGGTCCGTGCACGAGCCGTGAGCGGGAGTTTGCCCGTGGATCGGGCCGGGACGGGAAACGCGACGCGACGCGCGGTGGGGCCAGCAGGCTCGCCGAAGTTGCTGCGCGGGCCCTGCCGGTCGGTCTGGGGGGGCTTGCGTGTCGCGGCAAGGACACGGCGCGGGGGCAGGATGCCCCCGACGCGACGGGCGACGCCGGTTCTCGGCGGCCCGGCACTCTGGGAATCACGATGAACAACGACTGGACACCCACGGGCGATCGCCCGGACGGGGCGGGCTTCGAGGCGGCTTCGACAGGCTTCGGCGCGGGCATGGTGGACGAGACCATCGCGGCGGGCTCCTCCGGAGGCGGCGCGGGCGGGGGCTCGAGCACGACCAAGAAGACCGCGAAGAAGAAGACGACGAAGAAGACGGCCAAGAAAGCGGCGGCGAAGAAGACCGCCAAGAAGGCGGCTACCACGAAAGCGGCCACGAAGACCGCTGCGGCTGCAGCGACGGCCGCGGAGAAGACGGCGGAAAAGACCACCAAGAAGACGGCCAAGAAGGCCCCTGCGAAGAAGGCCTCCGCGAAGAAGACGGCGCGGAAGACGACCAAGAAGGTCGCGGTCGTGGGCGCCGAGGCTGAGGCCGAGAGCGCGCCGGAGCCCGACAGCGGCCCGGAGGACACGGGGACCGCGGACGTCGGGGCGGGCGCACCCGAAGCCGGCGAGGGCGAACCCCGCCCGAAGACGAAGCGCGGGCGGCGGTCGAGGAAGGGCAAGGGGGCGGGGGAGGACCGGGACGCGGGGGGCGAGAGCGGTCCGGAGGACCGGCGGGACGCGAAGCCCGAGGGCCGGCCCAAGCCGGAGGCCCGTTCCAGGCCGGAGGCGGGCCCGAAGCCTCAGGCGAAGCGCGATGAGCCCAGGCCGACGCCCGCGAAGTCGGTCTACGCGGAGATGCTGATCGACTACACGCCGGGCGAGGAGTGCCGGATCGCGATCGTGGAGGACGGGCAGCTCGAGGAGTTCTACTCGGAGCCCACGACCGCGGTGAGCCGCGTGGGGAACATCTACCGGGGCAAGGTGACGAACGTCGAGAGCCAGATCCAGGCGGCGTTCGTGGACTTCGGCCTGGAGGAGGCGGGCTTCCTGCACGTCTCGGACCTGCACCCGAAGTATTTCCCGGGTGCCGAAGACGACGAGACGGAGCGTGTGGGCAAGAAGACGCCCCGGCGTCAGCGTCCGCCGATCCAGCAGTGCCTGAAGCGTGGTCAGGAGATCACGGTGCAGGTGCTCAAGGAGGGCGTGGGGACGAAGGGCCCGACGCTGACGAGCTACCTGTCGATCCCGGGTCGCTACCTGGTGGCGATGCCCGACATGGACCGGGTGGGCGTGAGCCGGAAGGTGGAGGACGAGGACACGCGTCGCCAGATGCGGAAGATCCTCGACCAGCTCGACCTGCCGGACGGTTTCGGGTTCATCCTGCGGACCGCGGGGTTCGACAAGACCAAGGAGGAGCTCGACCGCGACCTGGCGTACCTGCAGCGTCTGTGGAAGGACATGGAGCGTCGTCGCAAGGGCGGGCGCGGGCCCCGGATGCTCTACAGCGAGTCGGACCTCCTGGTGCGGACGATCCGCGACCAGTTGACGGGCGACATCAACCGCGTGGTGATCAACAACGAGCACGCGCTGCGCCGGGCGCACGCGTTCATGCGGATCGTGACGCCCAGGGGCGGGGCGAAGCTCTCGCTGTACGAGGGGCAGTCGCCGATCTTCCACGCGTTCGGGGTCGAGCAGCAGATCGCGCTGATGCACGCCCGCGAGGTGCCCCTGCCCAGCGGGGGGCGGCTGGTGATCGACCAGACCGAGGCGCTGGTGGCGATCGACGTGAACTCGGGGAAGAGCCGTGCGGCCCGGGACGCGGAGACCAACGCGTACCAGACCAACATCGAGGCGTGCGACGAGATCTGCCGGCAGCTCCGCCTGCGCGACCAGGGCGGGCTGGTGATCTGCGACCTGATCGACATGCGGCACGCGAGCCACCGCAAGAGCATCGAGCAGCGGTTCCACGACCGGCTGAAGCGTGACCGGGCGCGTTCGACGACGCTGGCGATCTCCGAGTTCGGCATCCTCGAGATGACGCGTCAGCGGATGCGCGGGAGCTACGAGCAGCAGCACTTCCGCACCTGCCCCGCGTGCTCGGGGCGCGGGCTGATGCAGAGGCCCGACTCGGTCGCTGCGGAGGCGCTGCGGGAGCTGGCGCACCTCCTTGACCACGAGAAGATCGCGAAGGTGGAGCTCGTCGTCTCGGGCCAGGTGGCGGGGGCGCTCCTGAGCACGAAGCGGATGAGCCTGGGCCGGATCGAGCGGGCGAGCGGTAAGAAGGTCGAGGTCCGCATCAGCGAGACGATGGGCGCGAGCCGGTTCGCGGTGTACGCCTACGACGCGAGCGGGTCGGACATCGATATCGAGCGCCTCCCCAAGAAGAAGGCGCAGCCGAAGGTCGTCGACTGGGAGGAGACGAGCCTCACGGACGCCGATCCGGACGCGGGCGATGCCCGGCCCGAGGGGGCGGAGCCGGACTGGGCTGCGGACATGGGCCGGGAGGCGGAGCAGCACGCGGAGACCCTGCGTGCGGAGGCGACCGCCCACGACGAGGAGCACTCGGCGAAACTCGCGGGCCTTCCGGTGCCCGGGCTCGAGGCTGAGGAAGAGGACGACGAGCGCTCCGGGGGCAAGAAGAAGCGTCGGCGCCGGCGCCGGCGCGGGAAGCGCGACGAGGGCGCCGAATCGGGTGAGGAACGCCCGTCGCGCGGGCACGAGCCCGCGTCGCACGACGACGACGAGGACGAGTCGGAAGAGGAGTCACCGGCGACGGGCGACGGGGGCGCGTCCGACTCCGGAGGCGAGGGCGAGGGCGGCGAAGGCGGACGCAAGAAGCGCCGTCGCCGGCGGCGGCGGCGCCGGGGCGGCGAGGGCGGCGAGGGTGGGGGCGAGCGGGCTCCCGCGAACGCCGAAGGCGCCGATGATGACGACGAGGACGACGCGGAGGCTGAGGCAGAAACCGATGAGGCTGTTGAGTCGATCGAGACCGACACCGGCGCGGACGCCCGGGACGACGAGGATCAGGGCGAGGGCGGGCGCAAGAAGCGTCGGCGCCGTCGTCGGCGCAGGCGTGGCGGGGGCGACGAGCCCCGCGAGGGCGAGGCGCCCCGGGCCCAGCCTGAGCCGAGCCCGGAGCCTGAGGGTGCCGAGGATGAGGATGAGGACGAGGACGAGGACTCCGAGTCCGGAGTGAACGAGGTCATCACCACCGAGGTCAAGCCGAAGCGGAGGCGGGCCCTCTACGGGCGCGGTCGCCGGACGCTGACACCCAGTGAACGGGCACGGGCCGGCGAGGAATGACGCGACGGGTCATCATCCTGGGCTCCACCGGCTCGATCGGCACGCAGACCGTCGACGCCATCGGAGCGCTGCACCGGGCGAGCGGGGCCGGGCTGTGCGAGCACCGCTTCGAGATCGTCGGGCTCGCGGCGGGCTCGAACGGGCCGGCGCTCGCTGAGCAGGCGGCCCGGCTCGGCGTGCGGGATCTCGCGATCGGGGACGCGTCGGCCGATCTCTCGGGCGCGCCCCGCGATGCCTCGATCCGGCGCGGGCCGGACGCTGCGGAGGCGCTCGTGCGCGAGGTCGGGGCGGACCTGGTCGTCGCGGCGATCGTGGGGGTGGCGGGCCTGCCCTCCACGCTGGCGGCGGTCGAACTGGGTCGGGACGTCGCGCTCGCGAACAAGGAGACGCTGGTCGCCGCCGGTCCGCTGGTCGTCAAGGCGGCCCGGGCCTCCGGTTCCCGTCTGTTCCCGGTCGATTCCGAGCACGCGGCGGCGTGGCAGTGCCTGGCGATGCTGCCCGGGTGCGCCCCGCACTGCCCGCTCGCGGGTCCGCCCGCGTCGCTGCGCCGGCTGATTATCACCGCTTCGGGCGGGGCCTTCCGCACGCGGGACGCGGAGAGCGTCTACCACGCGACGCCGGCGGAGGCCCTGGCGCACCCGACGTGGAACATGGGCGCCAAGGTCACGATCGACTGCGCAACGCTGACGAACAAGGCGCTCGAGCTCATCGAGGCGCACTGGCTCTTCGGCCTTAGTTCGAGGCAGATCGACGCGATCATCCACCCGCAGTCCACGGTGCACGCGATCGCGGAGCTCGCCGATGGCTCGATGATCGCGCAGATGGCCTCGCCCGATATGCGCCTGCCGATCGCCCAGGCGCTCTGCGCCGGGGCGGTCCCGCCCACCCTTGGGCTCGAGAACGCCCCGGCGGGGCTCGACCTGACCGGGCTCGGCGCGATGACCTTCGAGAAGCCCGATCTCGAACGCTTCCCGGCCCTGGCGCAGGCCCACCGCGTCATCGACGCGGGGGGCACCGCGGGCGCCGCCTTCAACGCGGCCAACGAGGCGGCGGTCGGGCTCTTCCTCGGCGGGCGGATCCCCTTCGGGCGGATCGCGGAGCTCTCGATCGCGGCGCTCGATGCGCACCGCGTGCGCCCGATCGGCGGTCTCGCCGATGTACACGCGGCGGACGCGGAGGCGCGGGCGTTCGTCGCGGAGCGGAGCCTCAGCACCGCGGGGGGCGGCTGACATGGCCAAGCGTCCATCGCCCGGGGGCGGCCCGGCGCGTCCCGGCCCGAAGCCCGGCGCGAACAAGGTGAGCCCCCTGCTCCAGCAGGCGATGAAGCTGCTCATAGGGGGCAAGTCGCGCGAGGCGCTCCCGCTCGTGGAGCAGGCGCTCCGCAAGGAGCCCAGCCACCCGCAGGGGAACTACCTGATGGCGGCGGCGCTGTGCGCCGAGGCGAAGTACGACCGCGCCCTCTTCCACGCGGAACGGGCCGACAGCCTGATGCCGAACAACGCCTCGGTGCTCATGACGCTGGGACAGGTGCAGGGCTTCCGGGGCGAGTACGCCCGGGCGGACGAGGCCTTCCAGCGCTCGATCGAGGTCGACGCGAACCGCTCGGAGAGCTGGGAGGGGCGAGGGCTCATGCTCCGGCGCCTGCAGCGGGTCGACGAGGCCGAGGCCTGCCTGCGCCGGGCGATCGAGCTGGGCCCCAACCGTGATGGGTGCTGGGTGAACCTCGGGCTTGTCCTGCTCGAGACCGCCCGCGTGCACGAGGCGACCGACCACCTGCGCCTCGGGTCCGAGCGCTTCGCCCAGAGCCTGGCGGCCCAGCAGAAGTGGGCGTACGCGCTGCTGCACGACGACCGCGCGACCGCGGACGACCTGCTCACCGCGCACCGCCGGTGGGGGAGCATCGTCGAGGCGGCGGTCCGCCCCATGGGCCCGGGCTTCCCCGTTGACCGCGATCGCGATCGCCCGCTCCGCGTCGCGTACCTCTCCCCGGACCTCCACCAGCACTCGGTCGCCTATTTCCTCGAGCCCCTGATGAAGGCCCACGACCGCGCACGCGTCGAGGTCTACGCCTACCACACGGGCCTCGTGCACGACGACACGACCAAGCGGCTGCAGGGCGTCGCCGACCACTGGCGCCCGCTCGAGCGGGCCCGCGACCGCGACATCGTCGCCCGGGTCAACCACGACCGCATCGACGTCCTCGTCGAGCTGACGGGCCACTACTCCAACAACCGCCTCACCTCCCTGGCACGCAGGCTCACGCCGGTGCAGGTGACCTACCTGGGCTACCCCGCCACGACCGGGCTGACGCGCATCGACGCCCGCCTCGTCGATTCCCAGACCGATCCCGTCGACCCCGAACGACCGGACCCGGCGACCGAGAGGCTCGTCCGGCTCGACCCGTGTTTCCTCTGCTACAGCGCGCCGCCCAAGGCGCCGGCGCACGACCCCGCGCCGCCGGTCACCCGGGGCGAACCCTTCACCTTCGGCTCGTTCAACAACCTCAAGAAGGTCGGGCCCTGGGTCCTCGACGCGTGGGCCGAGATCCTGAAGCGCTGCGACGGGGCCCGCCTCCTGCTCAAGGGGCGGGGATACGACGACCCGGGCGTCCGCGAGCGCCTCGCCTCCGACTTCCGGTCCCGGGGCGTCGAGCCGGAGCGCGTCCGCATGATCGCCCGCACGAGCAGCCTCGAAGAGCACTTCGCGATGTACCACGAGGTCGACTGCGCCCTCGACACCTTCCCCTACAACGGCACCACGACGACCTGCGAAGCCGCCTGGATGGGCGTGCCCACGCTCACCACGCGCGGGGCCCACCACGCGGCCCGCGTGGGCGTGAGCCTCAACGCGGTGATGGGCCTCGACGACTTCACGCTGGACACGCCGGACGCCCTCGTCGACCGGGCGAGCGACCTCTTCGCCGACCCCGGGAGGCTCGTCGAGCTCCGCCCGGGCCTGCGCGACGCGATGCTCCGGAGCCCGCTGATGGACGCCCCCGCCTTCGCCCGTCGCATCGAGGACGCCTACCGGCAACTCTGGCACGCGTACATCGACTCCACCACCAAGTAGAGCCACAAGGAGCCGCCCCGTGGGCATCGTCTGGATCGCGAGCTACCCCAAGAGCGGCAACACCTGGGTGCGGTTCCTCGTGCACCACCTGCTGCACGGGCCCGCCGAGTCCTCCGCCACCCTGAACGAGCGCATCCCGCCCATCCTGAAGGACCGCTCGTTCCCGGTGCCGGATGGCGGCTTCGTCTGCTCCAAGACCCACTTCGTCTGCGTCCCGAGCCACCCGCGCCTCGCGGAGACCGATCGCGCGGTCTACATCATCCGCAACCCGCGCGACGTCGCGCTCAGCGCCCTCAACTACCGGCGCCTGGGAGGCATGCCCGACTCCATCCCCGATGCCAAGTACCTGCGGGCCTTCATCGCCCATCGGGGCGACCCCGAGTGGGCCCGCCAGGGCTTTGGCTCCTGGCCCCAGAACATCCAGACCTGGACCGCCCCCCTCCCCTTCCCCGTCCTCACGCTCCGCTATGAGCACCTCAAGTCGGACCCCATCGACCAGGCCCGGGCCATCGCAAGCTTCCTGGGCCTCTCCCCCACCGATGACGAACTCCGGGCCGCGGTCGACGCCTGCAGCTTCGGCCGGCTCCGCACCCTCGAACAGTCCGAGAAGGACAAGGGCGACCCCGACACCATCTTCAAGGGGCAGAACCAGGACCGCTTCTTTATGAACAAGGGCCTGACCGGCCAGCGTCTCGACGATATCGAGCCCGGTCTCGACGACGCCTTCGACAAGGCGTTCGCCACAGAACTCGCGGGCCTCGGGTACACCCGCCCCTAGACTCCGCCCCACGCCGGGCCCCGGGAACTCACACTGTGCGCGTCTGCCACTTCCTCCAAGCGATCCGCCTCGAACGGGGCGGTGTCGTGCGCGCCGTGCTCGATCTCGCCACGCTCCTCGCCGCCCGGGGCACGCGGGTCACGGTCGTCACCCACGACGCGCAGGACCGACCCAGGGAATGGGCGGCGCCGAGCAGGGTGCCCGAGGTCGTCGAGATCGGGCCCTGGGGCCCGTTGATGCGCCTCACCAAGCCCCAACTGGCGAAGTTCCGCGAGGTGCTCGCCGACGCGGACCTCCTGCACATCCACGCCTGCTGGAACCCCGCCAACACCCAGCTCGCATCGCTCGCACGATCCATGGGCAAGCCCTACATCCAGTCCGTCCACGGCATGCTCGACGACTGGTCGATGGCGCAGTCCACGCTGAAGAAGAAGCTCTTCCTCGCCGCCGGTGGGTCGAAGACCCTGAAGAACGCCGCGCTCGTGCACTGCACCGCCGAAGCGGAACTCACGCAGGCCCGCAAGTGGTTCGCCCCGGCGGAGGGCGTGGTCGTGCCCCTCGTCTTCGACCTCGCGCCCTACCGCGACCTGCCGGGCCCGGGCCCGGCCCGCGAAGCCTTCGCGGACAAGCTCCGGCCCGCGAAGGGCGCGAAGGCCGACCCCACCGTTCTCTTCCTCTCCCGCGTGCACTACAAGAAAGGCCCGGACGTCTTCATCCGGGCCGTCGCCCTCCTGCGCGACCGGGGCACGCCCGTCCGCGCCCTGATCGCGGGCACCGCGGAGGAGCAGGCGTACGGGGACAAGATGCTCGCGCTCGTGAAGGAACTGAACCTCACGGGGAGCGTCCACTTCCTGGGCATGGTCACGGGCGACACCAAGACCAGCCTCTACCAGCTCGCCGATGTCTTCGCCCTGCCGACGAGTCAGGAGAACTTCGGCTTCGTCTTCCCGGAAGCCATGGCCTGCCGCACGCCGGTCATCACCACGACGGGCGTCGACACCCACCCCGAGCTCGTCGCGAGCGGGGGCGCGATCACCGCCGACCGCACGCCCGAGGCCTTCGCGGACGCGATCGGGGAACTGCTCGCCGATGCCCCGCGCCGCGAACGCATGGGCGAGGCGGGACGGGCTTGGGTGCTCGACCAACTCGACCCCGACACCGTCGCCGAACGCTTCGAGGCCGCGTACGCCACCGCTGCTGGGGGAAAGAAGCGATGACCGCTGCGCACAGCCCCGGCCCGTTTTTCCCCGGCGCCAAGACCCGCCCCCGCGTCGCCATCATCGCCAACGCGCCGGCCCCCTACCGCCTCGCCCAGCACACCCGCATCGTGCGCGAGCTCCCGGAGATCGAGCTCATCACCATCTTCAAGCACGAGCACAACAACTCGCCATGGAAGAACCCCCTGCCCGACGAGATCAACCCCGTCGTCTTCGGCAAGGGCGAGTACATGACGCAGAAGAACAAGGGCCTCAACGGGCCCCGTCAGTGGACCCGCGGGGGTGACATCATCCGCTTCCTGAAGGACCACGCGGTCGACCTCGTCATCATCACGGGGTACAACGACCTGGGCCTCCTCCGCATCATCCGCTGGTGCCACGGGCGCAGGCTGCCCGTCTTCATGTTCAACGACTCCAACAAGTACGGGGACCGCGCCAAGGGGCCCGCCAAGGCCTTCAAGAAGGCCTATGTCCCCTTCGTTCTCAACTCGCTCTCCGGCCTCATGCCCTGCGGGCGCAACGGCGTCGACTACTTCCGCCCCTATGGCTTCAAGGGTTCCCCCGCCTTCTACATGCCCCACGAGCCCGACTACGACATGATCGCGCACCTCCCGGGCGAACTCGTCGCGGAGAAGAAGGCCCAGCATGGCCTGCGCGATGACCTCAAGTACATCAACTACTGCGCCCGCATGACGAGGGTGAAGCGCCCGGACCTCCTCGTCACCGCCTTCGCGAAGATCGCGGGCGAGCGCCCCGACTGGGGCCTCGTCTTCGTCGGCGGGGGCGAACTGCTCGAGGACACGAAAGCCCTCGTCCCCGATCACCTGAGGGACCGCGTCGTCTTCACCGGTTTCGTCGATGGCCCGGCCAATGTCGCCGCGCTCTACAGGGCCTGCGAGATCCACTGCCTCCCCTCGGTCTACGAGCCCTGGGCGGCGGTCGTCCCCGAGGCGTGCGCCGCCGGGCTCGCCATCGTCTCGAGCCATGTCGTCGGCGCCGCGGCGGAGTGCGTCCGCGAGGGCGTCAACGGCTATACCTTCGAGTCGGGCAACACGGGCGACCTCGCCGACAAACTCCTCAAGGCAACCGCCCCGGGCGAAACCGACAAGCTCAAGGCCGGCTCCACCACCGTCATCAACGACTGGCGCACCCGGGGCGACCCAGTCGACGCGGTGCGCCGCGCCTGCGAGATGTCCGGCATCCTCGCCCCGCGCTCCGGGCAGAAGCCCAAGGGCGACCCCGAGCACGACTGGAAGATCGACGCGGAGAAGGGCGTCAACGCCTTCGCCACACGCACCCCCATCAACCCCTTCGCCCAGTAACACACCCCCAAACGAGCCCGAAGCGCCAGCGAGGGACGACCAACCCCAGACCCCCGACCACGCGACCACCCATAGAGCCCCGAGCGTAAGCGAGCGGGCTGATCAACTCGCGAGTCACCCACGTAACGAGCCCGAAGCGCCAGCGAGGGAAAGAACCCCATGCCCCTCCCCCACTTCCTCATCATCGGCGGCATGAAGTGCGGCAGCACCACGCTCTACCGCGACCTCGGCACGCACCCGCGCATCTTCTTTCCCATCGACAAGGAACCCGAGAACCTGTGCAGGCCCGAGGTCACCTCCGATGCGGGGCGGGCCGAGTACGCGAAGATGTTCGAAGCCGCCGGCGCTGACCAGCTCTGCGCCGAGGCATCGACCGCCTACACCAAGCGCCCCCACGCCGACGGCACCGCCCAGCGGGCCCGGCGCCTCTGCGGGCCGGGCCTGCGCGTGATCTACGTCGTCCGCGAGCCGATCGCCCGCATCACTTCGCACCACCACCATGACCTGACCTACGGCATGATGCCCCCGAGCCTTGCCCAGGCGATCGACAGCCACCCCGACCTCCTCGACTTCACCCGTTACGCCTGGCAGGTCGAGCCCTGGATCGACGCCCTCGGTCCCGAGCGCGTGCGCGTCCTCCGCTTCGAGGACTACACGAAAGCCCGCGCTGAGACCACCGCCGACCTCGAGTCCTGGCTGGGCCTCGACCCCCGCCCCGACCTCGTCGAGGAGGACAAGATCTTCAACAAGTCCGAGGGCAAGCCCGTGATGACCGGGCGCTGGCGCTCCGTGCAGGGCCACCCCGTCTACCAGAAACTCATCCGCCCCCTCCTGCCCCTGGGCCTGAAGGACAAGATGCGCAACGCCCTGCTCCCCAAGGCGAAGCACGAACGCCAGAAGCCCACGCCCGAGCTCGCCTCCACGATCCTCGACCGCCTGGCCGAGGACCATGAACGCCTGCGCCAGATCATGGGCCTTCAAGCCCCGGTCTGGGACCGCGGAAAGACGCTCGCGAAACTGCAGACCCCCGCATCCACCACCTGACCGGCGCCACTATCCGCGAAGCGGGCAGCGCTCTTCTCCGAGTACTACCTCACATCCACATCCACCACCACCGCCTTGTGGTCGCTCCCCGTCCCCCCCACCGCCTCCCACGACACCACCCGCGCGCCCCGGGGCACCAGCACATCATCGATCGCGAGCTGCGCCGGCCACACCGAGGACGCCGGCCAGGTGCCCGTCGGGCGCAGCACCGGCTTGGCGCGGCGCAGGCCCAGCTCGTGCCACAGGCGGAGTGAACGCGAGCCGGTGGGCGTCGCGTTCAGGTCACCCGCCGCGAGGTGGGGCAGATTGCGCGGCCCGATGTGCGCCCGCGTCCGCTCGATGAACCCGGTCAGATGCTCGTTCCCCTCCGCCCAACGCGCTGCGCTGCGCGGGCTGTGGGGATGAATCAGCGTGAACGCGAATGGGCCACCCCGGTCATCCGGGCGATCCAGGATCATCTGGCGCATCCCGCCCGCTGCGGTGAGCCACGCGCCCCGCTCGCCGGTCACGACATCCATTTGGGGCCACTTCGTCAGCACGACCTTGAACCCGACATCCGCCTTCGCCGAGACCCAGTAGTGGCCGAAGCGCTCCCGCCACACGCCCCCCGCCTTGAATTCCTCCATCAGCCACACCGGCCCCTCGAGCAGGCCCACCACGTCCGCGCCCGAGTCGAGGAGCAGCGACCGCACCGCCGCTTCATCTTCTGACGCGTGCGCGTTGAAGATCATCACCCGCACCACCGAGGACTCCGACTCCGGGGGCGACACCAGCCACACCCGCCCGCCCGACGCGACCCCGAGCAGGGCCAGGAGCGCCCCGACCAGCGCGAAGCTCCCCGCACCCCAACGCCTGCGCCACAGCCACCACCCCGCCAGACCCGCCGACACCAGGCCCGCCTGGGCGCAGAACTGGGCGACGAGGTCGACCCCGGAGGCCACCGACCCGATCACCCACGCGGCGCACGCGGTGACGACGGGCAGGGCCACCGCGAACCGCACCCCCGCCCAGCCCGGGCCCCGACGCGGGCGGAGCCGACGCACCCCGGGGGTCGCCTTGCTCTCTGATCCCCCCATGGTTTCGCGAGCGCCACCTGTCAAGCCCTCACCTCACTCCGGGTCCCACCCGACCCCGCTTGGCAAGCCCGGTCGGGCCCGATAAAAAGAAAGCGAGGCGCCATGTGTGTCACACGGCGCCCCGCTGGAGGAGAGAGAGATCGCTTGTACTCTACGAACAGGCCGGCCTTCATGATCGCTTGCAAGGCCGTCTCCGCAGGATTTTCTATTTTCACATCCGAATACCTGATCGGCGGTTGAAAGGCCTTTCAACCACCTTTCTCCGTTCTCTACTTCGGCTTTGTGTGTAAATCCCGTTAAAAACACGGGTTCGGCGCGAACGCGCCGGGGCCCCGCCGGGGTCCGGCCTCCCCGTTCGAGCCTGTGGCGTGACCACCCCCTTTCTCCGCCCTAGCGTCCCGGACGGGTCGAAAGCGGCTGATCCGATTGACCCAGTACCACAACCGGGGACCACACAATGCCCGAATCACTCTCCAAGGATCTCGTCCAACGCGCCCTCACCACCGTCGACGGGCCCGGCGGCAACGACCTTGTGACCTCCGGCGCCCTCGAGTGGGTCGCGGCCTGCGACGCCTTCGCCTCGATCAAGCTGCACCTCCCCGAGGCGCCCGACAACGCATCGCTGATGCAGGTCGCGGGCGATGTCGATCGCGCCGTGCGGCGCGAGGCCTCCCGGGTGGGCGCCGCGGTGGAGCGCCTGCTGGTGCAGTTCGTCGACCACGCGGGGCAGATCGTCTGGCAGACCGGGCAGGCGCCGCCCCCGGGCTCGGGCGCGGCGCCGGCTGGGGGCGGGGGCGGGGGGACGCCCGAGGCTCGCGGGGAGCCACCGAAGCCTCGCAGCGCGGCGCCGAACCCCCAGCAGAACGCCGATTCCCTGCCCGGGGTGCACCAGATCATCGCGGTCGGTGCCGGCAAGGGTGGCGTGGGCAAGAGCACGATCGCGACGAACCTCGCGGTGGGGCTCGCGCGGAAGAATCTCGCGACCGGGCTCCTCGACGGGGACATCTACGGGCCGAGCCTGCCCACGATGCTCGGGCTCGACACGCTCGACCAGGCGGTGCTCGACGGGAAGCTGCAGCCCTTCGCGGTGCACGGGATCAAGGCGGTCACGGTCGGCAAGCTGGTCGAGGCGGAGAAGCCCCTGATCTGGCGCGGGCCCATGGCGCACGGCGCCTTCCAGCAGCTCACGACGCGCACCGCGTGGGGCGAGCTCGACCGGCTGGTGATCGACCTGCCCCCGGGGACGGGCGACATCCCGCTGACGATGGCGCAGTCGCTCCGCCTCGCGGGCGCGGTCATCGTGTGCACGCCTCAGAAAGTCGCGCAGGACGACGCGCGCCGCGCCGCCCGCATGTTCGAGCAGCTCGGCGTCGAGATCCTGGGCGTCGTCGAGAACATGAGCTACTTCATCGGCGACGACGGCAAGGAGTACGACATCTTCGGGCGGGGCGGCGCCGAGCAGATGGCGCAGTCGATGGGCATGCCCTTCCTCGGCGCGGTGCCCATCAACATGGCGTTGCGGCAGAACTCCGATCGGGGCGAGCCCCTTCGGAACTTCAACCCCGAAACCGCCGGCGGAGAGGCGCTCCCTCGGGCGCTCGAAGCGCTGGTCCGCAACCTGGAGGGCCAGCTCAGCCTCGCGAGCCTGCGCCAGGGCACCACCCGCCCGACGCTGACGATCAGCTGAGCCCGCGTGCCTTTCGCCAAGACTCGACCTCCCCCGGGACGCCGAAGCTGAGGCTTTGCGAAGCTGCGGGCTGGACGCCCTCGGCCACCACAACCGGTGGTTTTGCTGAATCCGGAACAGTTGTCTTGCTCCGAACAGACTGAACTGGTATATTTCAGATACCAAACACAATCCGACATGCCCCACCGGGCAGGAGGGACCAGCGATGGAGCAGACGAAGGACCCCCGCGTCGACCAGAACATGCGGATCGCCAGTGAGGTCATCGAGCACGTGAACAAGGGCGGGCTCGACGACACCCCGATCTGGGACAAATACTGGTCGCCCGACTGCGTCTCGGTCGAGGGGGACGGGACCGAGCACAAGGGGCGGGAGGCGATGCTCGCCAAGTACGAGGCGTGGAAGGGCATGGTGCAGATGCACTCATGCGAGTGCGAGGGCCCCTACGCCAACGCGGACGGGTTCGCGATCAAATACACCATCGACTGCGAGTCACGCGACGGGACGTGGCCCCGCATGACGATGAGCGAGATCGGCACCTACACCGTCCAGGACGGGAAGGTCGTGCGGGAGAGCTTCATGGGCTGCCCGATGCCCGGCTGCTGAACGAAACCCGCGCCCCGCGGGCCTACCGCCCGCGCCGGCGCTTGACCGCGTCGATGGCCTCGTTGATCGCGCGATCCAGGCTGTCGTTCACGATGAATGCGTCATAGACACCGCTCTCGCGGGCGAAGGAGATCTCGCGCCGGGCCTCCGCAAAGCGCCGCTGGATGATCTCCTCCCCCTCGCGCTTGCGGTCGCGGAGGCGCTGGAGCAGCGTCTCCTCATTCGGCGGGAGGATGAAGACGCCGAAGGCCTCCGGCATCTTCGCCTTCACTTGCCTCGCGCCCTCGACATCGATCTCGAGGATGACGACGCGCCCGCGCTCGAGCTGTTCGACGACCCAGGCGCGGGGGGTGCCGTACTTGTTGCCGAAGACCTCGGCGTGCTCGAGCAGTTCGCCGTGCGCGATCATGCGATCGAACTCGGTCACGCCCACGAAGTGGTAATCGACGCCCTCGACATCCGCGTCGGTCTTGGGCCGGGTGGTGGCGCTGACGCTGAAGACGGCGCCCGGCGTGCCCCGCTCGACACCCCGCGTGATGGTGGTCTTCCCGACGCCGGACGGGCCCGAGATGATGAGCAGCAGCCCGTCGTCGGTGTCGGTGGGCAGGCGATGGCGGCTCGCGTCGGCGGTCATGAGGCGGCCCCCGCTCCCAGGGCCCGGGAGCCCACGCGGACGGGGGGGAGAGACCCCGAGCCGGGCGGCGCGAGCAGCGCCTCGAGGACCGCCATGCGGACCGCGACGCCCAGGCGGACCTGTTCCAAGACGAGGCTCCTGGGCAGCACCGTCCCGTCGGAATCGGCGACCGGACCATCGATCTCGATGCCCCGGTTCATGGGGCCGGGGTGCATGACCACCGCGTCGGGCTTCATCGTGCCGGCCCGCTCCGACGTGAGCGCGTAGCCCGCGCGGTACTGGCGGGCGGACGCGATGCGGGCGCCGCGCTCGAACTGCACGCGGAGCATCTGGACCGCGTCGGCCTCCGGGAGGATCGCGTCGAGGTCGTGCGCGAACGAGCAGCCCAGGGCGTCGGCCAGGCCCTTGCTGACCATGGAGGGCGGGCCGACCAGCACGACCCGGGCGCCGAGACTGGTCAGCGCGGACGCGTCGGAGCGGGCGACGCGGGAGTGGGCGCAGTCGCCCATGATCGCGACCGTGAGGCCCCGGAGGTCGAAGCCCGCATCGGCGCGCCCGTGGGCCCGGGCGATCGCGAGCGCGTCGAGCAGGCCCTGGGTCGGGTGCTCGCGCCGCCCATCGCCCGCGTTGATGACCGAGCCCCGCACCGCGCCCGCGATGAGGTCGGGCCCGCCTGACTGGCCGGTGCGGACGATGAAGGCGTCGACGCCCATCGCCTCGATGCTGAGCGCGGTATCGGTGAGGCTCTCGCCCTTGTTCACGGAACTGGCGACGGTGGACAGATCAGCGACGGTCGCGCCGAGACGCATCGCAGCGAGCGTGAAGCTCGTGCGTGTCCGGGTCGAGTCCTCGAAGAAGAGCGTGGCGACGGTGCGCCCCGCGAGGGGGGTCGAGGCCGCCACCCGCGCCCCGGCGTGCTCGTTCGCCCGGGCGAGCAGCGACCGCAGCATCTCGACGGGCATCCCGGCGAGGCGGAGCAGGTGCCGCGGGGTGTGGGCGGGGGTCGATGGGCTCACGACGGGTCGAGTCTATCCGGCTCGCCCGCGTCGGAGGGCTCGTCCGCGTCGCCTGTCGAGGCAAGCGACTCGATGCGCTCCAGCCGATCGTGCGCGAGCAGAGCGGCATGACGCACGCGGGGCGTGGCGTCCGGATCGTCGCGCACCGACGCGAGGAGGGGGCGGTGCGACAGCACGCCCAGGCGTGCGAGCCCCCGGACCATCGCCAGCAGCACCGTCTCGTCACGCTCGTCGGGCAGACGCTCCGCGAGCAGGGCCGCTGCGGCTTTCGCATCCCGGTGTCGGGCGAGGGACTTGGCCGCGAGGCGCCGGACGCCCGAGTCGGGGCTGGTCAGGCGCTGGGCCAGGGATGGGGCATCGCTGCTCACTCGCTGTCCGCGTCGGGCTCGGGGCTCGTCTCGGGCTCGCGTTCGGGGGCGGGGGTGGGGTCGGCGGTCGCGCCGGCGCGCCGGGCCCGGCGCTGGTCTTCCCACGACTGGTAGTAATTCGCAGGGGGCAGGGGGAAGGCCCCGATCGCCCAGGGACGGCTCCGCTGCACGCGCCAGGGCTTGAGCCCGCCCTCGATGAAGAGCGTGATGGGCTGGTGCACGATCTCGACGGTTTCGCCCAGGTTCAGGACCGGGCGGTAGATGTCGATCTCCGCCTTGTCCGCCCGCACGACGATGCGGCCCACGTGGTAGGTGGGCAGGTGCTCGGTCTCGGGCGTCAGGGGACGGGCCGCGGGACCGACCCCCTCGACGATGCGGGCGTAGACGCGGGGGTTCATGTTCTGCGGGCAGTTGATGGCGAACACACCCCCGTCCTCGGTGGGCGTGGCGAGGGGCTCCGGGACGGGGTAGCGGGCGAGCGTCCAGCGAAGGGCCTCGATCGAGATCTCCTCGATCGCGGGGTGGGAGACACTGCCGGTCGCGAAGTCCTGCCCGGGGCGCGGGGGGTAGGCGGTGGACGCGACGCACCCCGACAGGGAGAGCAGGGGCGCCAGGGCCCCCGCGAGGATGAGCAGGGGCAGAGAGGTGGTCGTACGCATGGAAGGGCTCCGTCGGGCGTGCCGAGTGAGGGTGTGCGATCCCGCAAGTCTTGCCCCCCCAGTATCGTCCGGCCACGCCCGACGCGCTCAGACAGGGCGAATCCCCCCACAACACGCGTACGAACGCGGGGCTGCGCCGCTCCGGGATCGCTCCCGCCCCCCGCCTTCAATAGGATCACCCGATGCCCGACGCCCCGGACCCCGCCCGTTCCCTGATGATGACCCCGAGGGCCCCGGCCCCGGCCGAGCCCCCGGCACCCTCGGGCAAGGTCTTCGTCGTGGGCGTGTCGGGTGCCAGCGGGGCGCCCTACGCGGTGCGGGTGCTCGAGCAGCTCCTGCTGTCCGGGGCGACGGTGCACCTGGTGGTGAGCGAGTACGGGCAGAGGCTGATGTTCGACGAGCTGGGCGTCCGCCGGATCGAGCTGGCCCAGCTCTGCCCGAATCTGGTTGAGTCGCCCCCCTGCGCCGACGAGTTTGAGCGGCGCGTCATCGCGCATCCCAACAAGGATGTCGGCGCGGTGATCGCCAGCGGAAGCTTCCTGCACGACGGGATGGCGGTCGTCCCCTGCAGCAGCACGAGCCTCGGGGCGATGGCGACGGGCGCGGGGAGCAACCTCCTGACCCGGGCCGCGATGGTGACGCTGAAGGAGCGTCGCCCGCTGATCGTGTGCCACCGCGAGATGCCCCTGAACCTGATCGACATCGAGAACATGCGCACGCTGGCGCTCGCGGGCGCGATCCTGTGCAGCCCGAACCCGGGCTTCTACCTCGTCCCGCAGACGGTACACGAGATCGTGGACTTCACGGCTGGGAAGGTGCTGGATTTGCTGGGGGTCACGCACGATCTGAAGACGCGGTGGGCGGATCATCACGGGTGAGTGTCGGGGTCGGGCGGCTGAGCACCGATCGAGATCACGGGCGGTCGGCGATCTCCAGAACTTCGTGCGCAACAAAGACCATGTCCTTCTTGCGGCCGGTGATCTCCGTCAGCGTGCCGTTCTCCCTCAGTAGCTTGATGTAGTTGTTCGCGGTCTGCGGCGAGCCGCCGATCCGCTCGTGGATGCTCTTTGCATCGACGGCGAGTCGCTCGAAGAGCATGTCAATGACGGTGATGATGTTCTGACTGAGGGCCCGTCCCTCCAGTCGTGCGATGTATCGCTGACGCAGCGTCAGGAGCGCTTCCATGCTTTCCCGCGTGGCTCGGGCCTCATGACGGACCGCCTCAAGGAAGAACAACAGCCACCCGATCCAGTCGCCGTCGATGCTGACGGCGAGCAAGCGGTCGTAGTACTCCTGCCGATTCGCATTGATGAACCCGCTAGGGTAGATCAGCGGGGCGTCGATCAGGCCGCGTTCGCAGAGCCCGAGCGTGATGAGCATGCGCCCGAGCCGGCCGTTGCCGTCGAGAAAGGGGTGGATCGTCTCGAACTGGTAGTGGCCCAGGCCGATCGCGATGATCGTCGGCGTATCGGGGGGCGGGGCGGCCAGGTACTCGACGAGTCCGCGCATAAGCGGGCCGACTTCCGTGGGCGGCGGCGGGAGGAACCGTGCGCGGGAGAAGCCGCGGCGCTCATCGCCGATGTAGACCTGGCGCAGGCGGTACTCGCCCGGGGCCTTCTTCTCGGCGCCATCGATGTCCCGGAGCAGTTCGCGGTGAAGCTCGCGGATCGCGCCCTCGTGGATGGGGTAGTCGGAACGCGACCCGAGTTCGACGGCCCGCACGTAATTGCGGACTTCCTTCGGCTCCTCGCGGCTCTCGAGTCCCACATCCGCGAGCGCTACCTCGGCCGCCGTCGCGACGGTGTTCTCGATCTCGGATGACAGGCGCGCCTCGCGGACGCGGAGCGGGCGGTAGATCGCCCACGGATTGACATTGAACCCGCCGGGCTGCTGCTTGAAGACCCCGTTGAGCTCCTTGAGCTCGCCAACGGCGCGCTCCATCGGGGCCATCAGCTCCACGATGTCCGGCCCGAGGTCACGCATCGCTGGCAGGGGCTGGGGGATAAACGCCAAACCCTCCTCGGCGTGCTGCTCCGGCCGGCCATTGGTCATCCGGGTCCATTGGAACGACGCGGCAACCCATGTTCCAGTCGGGGAGCGTACTTTGGATTGTGATTGAGGCATACGCCAACAGCGTAGCCCAAGCGGTGATCAAAATCCATTTCAGAGCGTCTAAATGGCTTTCTATGCAGGGTTCCACCAGCGTTTGGATTACCGTTTTCGCCCCCGTCGATCCTCTTTATTCAACTCAATCGCCACCCCCCCGATCAGGCGGACGCTGTCGTCGCCCAGGACCTGGGCCAGGTCGCGGACCAGGGTCGGTGACATCGACACCTTGGGTGTCGCCCCGGGCTGGAGGGTCACCCAGGCGTCACCGGTGTGCACGACGAAGTCGACCGGCACCGGGGAGCGGGCCTCCGCGAGCACGCCGTTGCTGGTTCCCTCGACAGCCGCGCCGTTCCCGTGCTGGACGAGCGTGTCGCGGAGACGGGGGAGGGTGACGGAGGCGGTGCCGTTGATGCGGACCTCGCGGAGGACGAGCCGGAGCGTGCCCCGCTCGAGGGGGCAGCCATCGATCGGGACGAGACGGTCGACGACGATCTGGGGCTCGCCCCGCGCGTGGTCGACGCGCCCCATGACGAAGACGGGCTTGTCGCCATCCTCCCCCTCGACCAGGTGCCCGAACTGGGCGAAGACATTGGCGAAGAGCACCGCCTCGGCGGTGCCCGTCGTGTCCTCCATCGTCAGGACGGCCATCTTCTGGCCGGCTGCGCGCCCGGTCTTGCAGACGATGATGCGGGCGGACTGCACGAGCGCGGGAACGATCACCCGCCGGTCCTGGGGCAGCTCGCGCAGGCGGGCGATGGTGAGCTCCGTGAAGGCCCGGGCCCAGGCGGACCACTCTTCCAGGGGGTGGCTCGAGACATAGAAGCCCAGCGTCTCCTTCTCCTGGCGGAGCGTCTCGGACTCCGACCAGGGCGCGACGCGGACGAGAGGCGTGGCGCTCGGCGCCGTCTCCGCAGCGGGCGCCTCGTCGCCCCCGAAGCCGAAGAGCTGGCTCTGCCCTGCCGCTTTGTCCGCCGCGATCTTCTGGCCCGCGCTGACCGCGCCCTCGATCGACGCGACCACGCTCGCCCGCTCGTCGCGGGCGTGCACCGCATCGAAGCAGCCGGACTTCACCAGCGCCTCGATCGTCGCCTTGTTCACCGTGCCGGGGGGGACGCGCTCGCAGAAGTCGTAGATGGACTCGAAGGGGCGGCGCTGCGCTTCGCCTGGAGACGCAGAGACGGAGAGACGAAGAGACGGAGTGCCTTGCTCCGGACCCGCTTCGTCTCTTCGTCTCTCGGTCTCTCCGTCTCTTTCCCTGATGATCGCCTCGATCGCCTTGGTGCCCGCGCCCTTGATGGCCCGCATGCCGAAGCGGATGTGCCCGTGGGCGGAGTCGCGGGGCTCGTCCTCATCGAAGACGACGCCGAAGTCGGCCTGCGACAGGTTCACGTCGGGTGCGCGGACCTCGATGCCCTGGCTGCGGACCTCGCCGGTTTTCGGATCAATCGCCCGCGTCTTCTTGCAGTCCTCGAGGTAGGGCAGCCAGTCGGCGACCTTCTGCGCCTGGCTCTCGAAGCTCAGGAAGGCCGCCATGAACTGGCGGGGGAAGTAGGTCTTCAGGTACGCGGTCTGGTACGCGACGATGGCGTAGCCCGTCGAGTGGCTCTTGTTGAAGCCGTAGCCGGCAAACTTCAGGATGAGCTCGAAGAGGTTCTCGGCGCCCTTTTTATCGAGGCCCTGCTTCTCTGCGCCCTCGATGAACTTGGGACGCTCGGCGTTGATGACCTTCTCTTTCTTCTTGCTGATCGCCTTGATGAGCCCGTAGGCGGCGCGGAGGGGGATGCCGCCCAGCTCGTGGACGATCTGCATCACCTGCTCCTGGTAGACCATCACCCCGTAGGTGTCGGCGGTGAACTTGTCGACGATCGGGTGCACCTGGGGCACAGCCTGCTGGCCGTGCTTGCGCGCGTTGTAGTCGGGAATGAGGTCCATCGGCCCCGGGCGGAAGAGCGCGTTGGCGGCGATGAGATCCTCGAGCCGGTCGGGCTTCATGTCGAGCAGCAGCCGGCGCATGCCGCCGGATTCGAACTGGAACACGCCCGTGGTGTCGCCCCGCTGGAAGAGGGCGAAGACGCGGGGATCCGTGTACGCAAGGCGGTCAAGGTCCAGGGGATGAGCAATCGGCGCGGCTTTCCCCTTCGTGGCTTCGTGGCTCCGTGGCTCCGTGGCTTCCTTCGCGTCGAAGTCCTCACCGCGGCCGACGGCCTCCCACACCCCCCGCTCCCCCAGCGTCGTCCGAATCAGCTTCTTTGCCCGCTCGATGATCGACAGGGTCCGCAGACCCAGGAAGTCCATCTTCAGGAGGCCCATCTTCTCGCAGGTCGGGCCGTCCCATTGCGTGATGGCGTCCTCGCTGCCCGACTGCTTGTAGAGGGGCACCACCTCGTGCAGCGGGCGGGTCGCAACGATCACCCCCGCGGCGTGCACGCTCGCGTGGCGGGCCTGGCCCTCGAGAACGCGGGCGGTGTCGAGGACGCGCTTGACATTGGGGTCGCGGTCCTGCCAGGCCTTGAGCTCGGGCTCCTGGGCGAGAGCCTTGTCGATGGTGATCTTGAGCTCTTCCGGGACGAGCTTGGCCAGCTTGTCCGCGTCCGCCAGCGGGATCTCGTGCACGCGGCAGACATCGCGGATCGCGGCCCGGGCCTTGAGCGTACCGAAGGTGATGATCTGCGCGACATGCCCGTACTTGCGGCGGACATAGTTGATGACCTCGCCCCGCCCGTCTTGGCAGAGGTCGATATCGATATCGGGGTACTCGTTGCGGTCGGGGTCGGTGAAACGCTCGAAGAGCAGCCCGTAGCGGACCGGGCAGGCGTTGGACAGGCCCAGCACGTACCCCACCATGGTGCCCACGCCCGATCCACGCGCGATCGCGGGGATGCCCTGCTCGCGCCCCCACTGCACGAAGTCCCACACGATCAGGAAGTAGGCCGAGATCAGCTTGTCCGCGAGGATCTTCAGTTCGCGGTTGAGCCTCGCCCACTTGTCGAACGCGTCGGTGTCGATCCCTTCGTCGCTCCGTCGCTCCGTCGCTTCGTCGGTCCCCAGGATGTACTCGTGCCGGTGCTCCACGATCGTGGGCCCGTACCGCCAGACCATGCCCGCCTCCGCGAGCAGGCGCAGGGCGCTGTCGCAGTCTTCCTTGAGCCTTTCCTGTTCCAGGCCCGGGTCGGTCGCGGGCTCGAGCTCGAAGCGGGAGCAGAAGTCGGTGTACCACCTGGAGAGGTCGCCCTTGTACGCCGGGTCCGCGTGCCGGGGCATCTCGCCCTCGGGCGGGCTCTTGACGATCACGACCGGCGCGTGGTTGGCCCCGATCGGCAGCTCGACATCGCAGCGGTCGGCGATGCGCTTGGTGTTGAGCAGGGCCTCGCGACCAGCGTCCCCGTAGTCGGCGTTGTTGTACTCATCGTCGCCGAAGAGGTCCCACATCTCCTCCGGGCTCTTCACGTAGAGCTCGGTGGAGTACTTCATCTTCTGGCGTTCTTCGTCGAACTTGCTCTTGCCCAGGCTGATGCAGACGAGCGAGTCGTGGGCGTCGTGGTCCTCCGCCCGCAGGTAGTGGCTGTCGTTGTCGCACACCAGGGGCAGGTCGAGCTCCCGCGCCAGGCGGATCAGGTGCGGGTTGATCGCGATCTGCTCCGCGACATGGTGCTGCAGCTCGATGTAGAAGCGTGGCTCACCCTTCTCATTGGGCTTGAAGACCCGGCTGTGCCACGCGCAGACATCGACCGCCGCCTTCCAGTGCGACTCGTCCTTCGTCTGCTCGTAGCGAACGAGGTGGAAGGCGATCTCCGACCCCAGGTGCCCGTTGATCGCGATGAGCCCGTCGGCGCAGCGCTCCAGGATCTCCCGGTCCATGCGGGGCTTGAAGTAGAACCCCGTGAGGTAGGCCTCGGAGCCCAGCTCCATCAGGTTGTTCCAGCCGGTCTCGTTCTCCGCCAGCAGGACGAGGTGGAACCCGCCATCCGCGACGCCGGTGTAGGTCCGGTCCCGACGGTCGCCCGGGGCGACGTACGCCTCGCACCCCAGGATGGGCTTGATGCCCACCGCCCGGGCCGCCTCGTAGAACTGCACCGCGGCGTGCAGGTTCCCGTGGTCGGTCACCGCGACCGCATCCATGCCCAGCTCCTTGACGCGGGCGACCAGCTTGTCGAGCCGGTTGCCCCCATCGAGCAGCGAGTACTCCGAGTGCAAATGCAGGTGCACAAAGGGCTTATCGCCACCATTCCGATCAGGGGCGATCTTGGGCGCGATACCAGATGCTGTGGTCGTCGTGGGCATGGGCACACCTTGTGGGGGAACCCCAAGTGTACTCGGACCCCCACCGCCAGCCTACCCGGCACACACCCCGGAACGGCGCAACCGACAGGCTCTCCACCCGCTTTTTCGCCCCGTCTTCCCGAGTCCCTGCGACCCCCCCCCTCGAGGGCCCGGGGGAGCGATCGGGGCCAGAAACCCTTGGCACGCGGTCCCCCTGAATCGGAGGTTCGTGGAGTCGGGGAGAGGCCCCGGCGCCACAGACCTCTCGACCACAGGTGCGACCGCCATGCAGATCCACACCGTCCTCTCCGTCGCCGGCATCGCCGCGATCGCTTCCACCGCAGCCGCCGGGCCCGTGACCTTCGACTATGTCGACCTGGGCGCGGTCGACATTGTCCGCCTCAAGGTGGGCAACGAGGGCTGGAACCGGGTCTACGCCGGCAACATGCTCCATGACCTCGACGGTCAGCGGGTCGTCACCTACTGCATCGACCCCTGGCAGGAGGCGAGCACGGGCTCGCACCAGTTCGAGTCGACCGGCCTGATGGGCGCGTTCGCCGGGGCGGCCAACGCCCCCGGTCTGGTCCGCGCCATCGCTGCAGCAGCGGAGTTCGGGGGCATCGGCCTGTTCACCGCGCCCACGATGGCCCAGGCCTCGGCCTTCCAGGTCGCGCTCTGGGAGATCATCGGCGACTACGACCCCGAGGTCGGGCGGGCCTCGCTCGACTTTGGCTCGGGCAACATCCGCATCAAGACCACCGGCAATGACCGGCTCACCTCGGAGGCAACGGCGATCGCCAACCAGCTCCTCGACGCCGCGGCCCTGGGGGACGTGAGCGGGACCCTGCAGTTCACCGCCCTCACCCATCCCGAGCACCAGGACTTCTTCACCGCCACCGTCATCCCGGCGCCGGGCGTCTTCGCCCTCGCGGCGATCGCCGGGCCCTTCGTGCTCCGGCGGCGCCGGGGTTGACGGGGCGGGGCTGAACCGAGCGCATCCTCCTCTTCTTCCATCGAATCCGCCCCGGGGACAGCCTCGGGGCGGTTCGCTGCGCGCCGGTCGCGGGGCGCGCTAGGGTTCCGCATGGACCCGTTCAGCGAACAGGCCACCCGCGGATACGCGGCCGCCCGAGAGCGGTATGTCCGCTTCCGCACCGGGTTCGGTCGCCCGATGAACCCCTTCGAGCGCGTGCTCTGGGTGGTGGTGGCGCTGCTGATGTTCGGGGCCCTGCTGCTGCTGCTGATCCCGCTCCTGATCCTGGGCGTGGTCGGCGGGCTGCTGCTGGGCGTCGTGTTCAGCGTCCGCCGGGCCTTTGCCCGGGCCAAGGCGCCGAACGGCCCGCTCGATGGGCGCGAGAACGTGCGGGTCGTCCGGCGCGACTGAGGAAGCCGCTCTTGCTTCCTCCCGCGCGGGCGCACAAAGACGCCCCGCGGCTGCTGAGCCAAGGGGCGTCTGCACAGAGTCACGAGACGATCGCGCGACGGGTGGGCCTGGGCCTCCCCCGGGGCGCGGGTCCGCGATGGATCACGCGCGCCGACGACGGGCGGCGAACAGGCCCGCACCGACCACCGCGAAGGCGGCGCCCGGGGCGGGGATGGGACGGGCGTCGATGGTGAAGCCGTTGAAGATCCCGCTGCTGCCCCAGGCGCCGCCGCCGTTGGAGCTGAAGCGGTACCCGTCGAACGAGGCGCCGTTGCCGGTGGGCGCGGCGTTGCTGGTCAGACTGTTCCAGATCAGCGAATTGGAGACGGCCGGTCCGTCGAGAACGAACCAGTAGCTCGCGCCGGCGTCGAGCTGGAAGGCGCCGGCGGTGGTGACGCTGACCACCTGGGCCGACGTGCCCGAAGCGACGTTCACCGGGCCGAAGGCCGCGAGGAGGGCCCCGGGGTTCCCGCCGACACTGGAGTAGATGCCACCGCTCAGGGCGGCATTCGCGCCGGGGTTGCTGACGAGGGCGTTCATGGACGTAAAGAACATGTCCATCCCGCCCATGGTCAGGCCGACCGCCTTGGTCCGGTCCGCCAGGTCGGTGCCCAGGCCCAGGTTGGTCCCGGCGCCTGTGCTGGTGCCCGGAAGGTTGCCCAGGAGGGGCTGCGCCATCACCGAACCGGCGCACAATGCCACAAACGCGGCTGTCATCGTCTTCATCGGAGATCTCCCTTTTCTCAACCACGCGGGACCGGTTGGTCCCGCCCATCACACGGCCCACGACCGCGTCGGCCCCGGAGGGCCCGAAATCCGCACCCGCTGCAAGCATGGGCAGCGGGAAAGACAACCAACAACCAACCGGCTCGGAACAAGGCCCGGGTGACGATCGGTACTCAAAGGCTCTCTGTCGCTCGTGGGGTGATGTGCACGGGGCACACCGGCAGCCGAATGCCGCCGTTTAAAGGTACCCATGGGTAGCGCGGGTTGCAATGGTCTTCACAAAAATCGAGGGTCTCACCGAGGACGCGCCGGGCCGGCCCGTTTCAGCCCCGGGCGGTCCGCCAGCGGGCGATCATCGCCCGGGCGACCTCGCCGGGCTGGGCGGTGCCGATCTCCCGGGCCTCCACCCCGACGACGGGCAGGATGCCGAAGCCGGAGTTGGTGAGGAAGATCTCGTCCGCGTCGAGCACATCGTCGATCGTGAGCATGCGGCGCTGCACCTCGAGCCCCGCCTCCTCCGCCCAGCCCAGGACCATGGCCCGGGTGATGCCGGGGAGGGTTGGGCTGGGCAGGCCCCCCGCCCGCTCCTCCCCGCGTGCGATCGGGGTCATCAGCACATCGCCCTTCACGCAGCAGGCGTTGGCGACGCACGCCCCCGTCAGGTGGTTGGTCACATCGAAGACCAGGGCCTCGCCCGCCCCCCGGCCCGCGGCGACCTGGAGCTCCCGCAGGCGCCACCAGTAGTTCAGGGTCTTGTGCGAGCTCGTAGGGTCAAAGGGGTTGGCCCGGGCGGTCGCGACGGTCACGATCACCCCCCTGTCGAACATCGCGTCGGGGTAGGCGGTGGCGGGCTGGGCGTCGATGAGCACGGTGGGACGCGCGTTGGACTCGCCCTTGGTCTGCAGCAGGTTGAGGTCGCCCCCGGTGACGGAGAGCCGCACGCGGGCCCGGGGGTGCCCGGCCCGCCGGAGCGTCTCGAGGGCCGCCTCACCCAGGCCCTCCGCGTTGAGGTCGTCGGAGAGCTTGAGCTCTCGGGCGGAGGTGCCGAGCCTGGTCATGTGCTCACGCAGGCCGATGATGCGGGGGCCCTGATCGTCGTTGACCCCGGGCATGGTCTCGAAGAGCCCCACCGCGTGCTGCAGCCCGGCGTCGAAGGCGGAGACGGTGGCCTGGGCTCGCTCGGTGAACTGGCCGTTGAGGAAGACTTCGGGCATGGGGGAAGGGTAGGGGGAGGGGGGGTGGGGTAAGGGGTGAGGGGCGATGGGCAGTGGGATCAAGATGGACAAGGTCGAACACAGAGGTTGTCCATCTTGATCGGTGTCCACCTTTACCTCAGGCTCTCCCCTTCAGGCCCGGATGAGCCTGACTCGATCCCTCACCCCCGGACGGGGGTGACTCAATCAAGATGGACAAGATCAGACACAGACCTTGTCCATCTTGATCGATGTCCACCTTCACGCCGGGTGGCGTGGTCGATCCGCCGCCAGGCGGACTCGGCCACGAACGACCGACGCTCCCCGTTCGTGGCCGAGACGCAGAGCCGTCTCGACCACGCCACCCGATCATGCAGCGCCGGACCACCCACAATCGGGCAGTCCAACCGGGCCCTTGGACTCGCCCCGCGACGACGCCTCTCCTACCCTCGCATCTCAGGAGCGAGGAAACCCACAGATCAGGGAGGTGTCAGGTATGTCCGGTTTGATTTCGCCGCTCGGCGGCACCCTTGTCAACCGCGTTGTCGATGAGGCGCGTGCCGCGGAACTGCGGAAAGAGGCCCAGGGCCTGCCCCGCATCGACCTCTCGGCGAAGCAGTCGTGCGATGTGGAGATGATCTCCATCGGCGCCTTCAGCCCATTGACCGGGTTCATGGGCGAGAAGGACTTCCACTCGGTCATCGACTCGATGAGGCTGACCGATGG
Organism: Phycisphaerales bacterium; assembly: GCA_036788215.1. GTDB lineage: Bacteria > Planctomycetota > Phycisphaerae > Phycisphaerales > UBA1924 > DAIQNV01. Next base: position 50,015 of record DAIQNV010000015.1, read on the forward strand.
CACGATCTGGCCGATCCCGATCACGCTGAGCGTGGCGGACGGGGCTGCGAAGAAGGGCGACCGCGTCGCCCTCTACGGTAAGAACAGCAAGGGCGAGAGCGTCCTCCAGGCGGTCATGACCGTCGAGGAGACCTACGCCCACGACACGAAGAAGGAAGCGACGATCTTCTTCAACAAGCCCTCCGATGACGACGGGCAGCACCCGGGCGCCGAGGCTGTGAAGAAGGAGGGGCCGCTCTGCCTCGCCGGGCCGATCGAGACCGTCACGGTCTGCGTCGACCCCGACGGGCCCGAGGCCTTCCTCGACCACCGCCTGACGCCGGCCCAGACGCGGGCGGAGTTCGAGAAGCGTGGCTGGAAGACGGTCGCCGCCTTCCAGACGCGGAACCCGATCCACCGCGCCCACGAGTACCTGTGCAAGTGCGCCCAGGAGATCTGCGACGGGCTGCTGATCCACCCGCTCGTCGGGGAGACCAAGCCCGGCGACATCCCCGCCGATGTCCGCATGCGGTGCTACGAGGCGCTGATCGCGGAGTACTTCGTCGACGAGCGCACGCTGCTCAGCGTGATGCCCGCAGCGATGCGGTACGCCGGCCCCCGCGAGGCGGTGCTGCACGCGGTCGTCCGTCGCAACTACGGCGTCACCCACTTCATCGTGGGGCGTGACCACGCCGGCGTCGGCAACTACTACGGCACCTACGACGCCCAGAACATCTTCGACGGGCTCGCGAAGGATGCGCTCGCGATCGAGCCCCTGAAGTTCGAGCACGCCGCCTACTCGAAGAAGGCCCAGGGCATGGTCTCGGGCAAGACCTTCCCGAAGCTCGAGGGCGACCAGGTCTTCCTGTCGGGGACCAAGGTCCGCGACATGCTGGCCCAGGGCGAGCGCCCGCCCGGCGAGTTCACCCGCCCCGAGGTCGCCGACATCCTGATCGCCTGGGCGACCAGCACGAAGTAACGCTTCACCAGCGACGATGATCACACGAGAAGCCCGGCCAAGAGCCGGGCTTCTTTGCTTTTGCAACGCGGGATCACCCGGGCGGAACGCTCGTGCGCCCCTTTACCCGCGGTAGGCGTCGAAGAGGTCCCGCAGCCAGGCGCGGTCCGGCTCGGTCAGGGGCCCGTCGAGCCCGCCGGTGATGTTGCAGCGGGCCTGGGGCTCGTTGCGGAAGCCCGGGATGGCGCTGATGACATTGGCGTGCCCGGTGACGAACCGTGTCGCGACGCTGCTCAGGGCCTCGGGCGTGGTGCCGAAGCGGTCCTTGATCTGGGCCATGATGGGCTTGAGCTTCCGCAGCTTCTCGGTGGTGAAGTCGTCGAGCCCCTCGCGGACATCGCCCGGGGCGAAGCTCGGGGGCTTCTCGGGGTCGAACTTGTCCATCAGGAGGCCCTTGCCCAGGGGGCCGAAGGCGACGAAGCCGATCCCGTCGCGGGACATGATCTCCTGAACCTTCGAGCCCGGGCGGATGAAGTTGTCCGCCAGCATGCTCGCCCAGCTCTGGAAGACGCCGGGCTTCAGGATCTGCGCGCTGCGCTCGAAGCCCTCGTCGCTGTACGCCGACTGACCGATCACGCGGATCTTGCCCTCGGTCTGCAGGGCGTGCATCGTCTCCGCGGCGTCGGGCAGGTTGCCGGGCTGGCCATCCGGGGCCCAGTGGTCGTTGTGCAGGTAGTAGATGTCGATGCAGTCGACCTCGAGGTTGCGGAGCGACTGCTCGCACTGGTGGCGGATGTGGTGGGGCTCGTAGGCGTGCAGGGCGGTCCCGCGCATCCAGCCCACCTTGGTCGCGATGACGAGGTCGTCGCGCTTCACGCCCAGCCTGCGGACGCACTCGGCCCAGAGGCGCTCGGCGCGGCCATCCCCGTAGGTGTCCGCGTTGTCCCAGTGGTTCACGCCGGCGTCGACGCCCGCCTTCATCGCGGCGAGGATCTCGGCTTCGTCGACGTCGGCCCAGCCGCAGGGGGTGCCGTCGGCGGGGCTGAACTTGGGCCCGCCCATGGTCCAGCAGCCGAAGCCGATCTCACTGACCTTCACGCCGGTGGTGCCGATGTCGTGGTAGCGCATGGGGTGTGGTAGGACGGCGGAGCGGGGCGGGCAAACGGGGCGGGGATGGCTCAATCAAGCCGGGTGCCGTGGTCGATCCGCCGCCAGGCGGACTCGGCCACGAACGACCGACGCCCGGACCACGAACTGAGGCTCGTTAGTGGGCAGCACCGAGGAGCGACCGGCGTCGGGGGCTTCGAGGATGGTGAGGCGGAGGAGCATGGGGGGAGGGCAGGTGGCAACACGGGCAAGCTGCGCCCGTCTATTTCCCGATAGCAGTGCAGATTCGGTAGAGGTATAGTCCGGCAACGGAGGTGAACGCATGAACAAGAACTATCGGATGCTCGCAGCACTCAGTGTCGCAGCGATCAGCGCCTCAGCGAACGGACAAGTACTCGGCGATTCTCTTGCGGACTTTTCTGGCGTCCAAGGTCAGGCAAACTGGCAGTACGGGTACTGGCGTACGACGACGCCCGGAACCTTCGTGCAGCTGCCGTTCTTTGGCACGATCAGCTTTCCGAACGGATTGGCCGCGGACAACTTTTGGGGCCTCGCGCAGGTGTCACCGAACTTTCTCGTGGTTCATGAAGTGGGTCAGCATCCTTCGCCGGTGGAGGATGCGGTGCGTCGTTTCGTGGTGCCCACACTTCCGGACCGTGGTGGCGTGGCGGTGGCGGTGTCTTGGGGGCCGGTGGGTGGTGCCGGGCCCGGGAGCGGCAACGGCGTTCGCGTTTCTGTTCAAGTGAACGGAGCGTCCGCGTGGTCCCGTGACTTGCCTCGGGGTGGGTCCGCGACGACCGACATCCAGATTGGTGCGCAGTCAGGAGATGTTCTTGACTTCGTCACGAATGCGCTCGGCAACGATGTGTTCGATTCCACGCCAATCGCAGTTGTCCTTCAGTTTGTCCCCGCCTGCTCCCCCGCCGACCTCGCCGCCCCCTTCGCTTCCCTCACCTTCGCCGACATCACCGCCTTCCTCACCGCCTTCAGCACCCAGGACCCCATCGCCGACCTCGCCGAGCCCATCGGGCAGTTCACCTTCGCCGACATCACCGCCTTCCTCGCCGCCTTCAGCGCCGGGTGCCCGTAGCCCATCGGGTCGATCCGCCGCCAGGCGGACTCGGCCACGAACGACCGACGC
>DAIQNV010000016.1:0-9587 GCA_036788215.1 Phycisphaerales bacterium
TACCTGAAGGCGTTGCGCATGTCGCCGGTTTCGTTGAGGGCGAGGTGCATGTCGAAGCAGCGGGCGAGGTCGTGGCGGATGTGGCCGATCGGCGCGTTCTCCATGTAGCGGTGCAGGTAGTCGCGGTACTCGGGGTGGGCGCAGCGGTCGATGATGCGCCGGGCCCGCTCGATTGGCCCGAGGCCCCTGAGGTCGGCGAGGCCCTGCTCGGTGACGAGGACCTGGACGGAGTGCTCGTTGTGGTCGACATGGCTCGCCATGGGGACGACGGCGGAGATCTTGCCCCCCTTGGCGACGGAGGGGGACATGAGGATGGAGAGGTAGGCGTTGCGGACGAAGTCGCCGGAGCCCCCGATGCCGTTCATGAGCTGGGTGCCGCAGACGTGGGTGGAGTTGGCGCAGCCATAGATGTCCATCTCGAGGATGGTGTTGATGGCGATGACGCCCAGGCGTCGGACGATGCCGGGGTTGTTGGAGATTTCCTGCGGGCGGATGACGACGCGGGGGGCGAAGAAGTCCATGTCGTCGAACATGGACTTCATGACGGGGTCGGAGAGGGTGATGGCGCTGGTGGAGGCGCCGGTGAGTTTGCCGGCGCGCATGACGTCGATCTGGGCGTCCTGCAGGACCTCGGTGTACATCTCGAAGTTGGGGATGTCGGGGTGGCGGCCCAGTTGGCCCATGACGGCGTTGGAGACGTTGCCGACGCCCGCCTGGAGGGGGAGGAACTCGCCCGGGATGACGCCCCGCTTCATCTCGTGGAGGAGGAAGTCGGTGACGTGCTGGGCGATGCGTTCGGAGACGGGGTCGGGGTCGGCGAAGCCCGGGAGCCCGTCGGGCTCGTCGGTGCGGACGATGCCGATGATGCGCTCGGGGTTGACGGTGCAGAAGGGCGTGCCGAACTTGGAGAGCGGGTCGTGGACGGGGATGGGGTGGCGGTGGGGCGGGCGGCGGAGGCGGGCGATGTCGTGCATCTCCCAGAGGCGGGTGGAGTGGGCGGCGTTGAGCTCGATGATGACCTTTTTCGCGTGGGCGAGGATGGAGGGCGTGACGCCTGCGGAGGTGGAGAGGTAGACGCGCCCGTCGATGGTGACGTCGATGGCCTCGACGACCGCGATGTCGATGTCGCCCAGGAAGCCATAGTCGAGCATCTGGGGGAGGTGGGAGAGGTGTATGTCGAGGAAGCTGGTTTCCTGCTTGTTGATGCGTTGGCGGAGGGTCTTGCTGGACTGGTAGGGGGCGCGCCACTCGATGGCGTCGGCCTGGGCGAGGGCCTCGTCGACGTCGTTATTGGTGCTGGCGCCGGTGACGAGGCGGATGCGGAAGGGACGGCCGGTCTGGTGCTCGGCCCTGGCCCGCTCCGCGAGGGCGCGGGCGGTCGCCTTGACCGAGCCGGCGGCGGTGAAGCCTGAGAAGCCCACGAAGTTTCCGTTCTCGATCATCGAGGCGGCTTCGGCGGCGGTGAGCTCTTTGAAGTGGGCGCGGGTCATGGGGATCTTCTTCCGTGTGGTGGCGTGCGGGGGTGGGGGTCGTGGGGGTCGTGGGGGTCTTGCGGGTCGATGCTCAGTTCGCCCGAGGTGATGGCGTGTTCGGCGTTGTCCTCGTCCTGTATGCGGAGGCGGCCCCGGGCGTCGAGGCCCAGGATCGTGGCGGTGATGGTCGTTTCGCCGGCGGTGAGGGTGACCGGGGGGCCGTTCCGCCAGGCGAGGCGGTCCTCCACCGCGGCGGCGAGGCGCGGGGTGAAGCCCTCGGTGATGAGCGTGGGGAGGAGGCGGGCGACGGAGAGGGCGAAGGCGTCGACGATTGCGCCTGGGTCGATGGGGCGTGGGGAGATCTCGGAGAGCGAGGCGGCGGGGAAGCGCGGGGGGGCTTCGAGATCGGTCTCGATGGAGGCGGGGTCGACCGCTGCGTTGATGCCCACGCCTGCGAGGAGCGGGGCGGCGGGGGCGAGCTCGCGCTCGCAGAGGATGCCCCCGACTTTGCGCCCGTCGAGCAGGAGGTCGTTGGGCCACTTGATGGCCAGGGCGCGGGGGTCGTAGCCCGGCGCGGCGCGGCGCATGACCGCGTCGATGGCGTCGGCGGCGGCGAGGCCGATGATCAGTGGGGCGGCTTCGAGGGCGGAGGCGGGGGTGTTCGGGGCGACGGGCCAGGCGAGGGTCATCCAGGCTCCGCCCAGGGGGCTGGACCAGCGTCGGCCCTGCCTGCCCCGGCCCTGGGTCTGGCGGTCGGCGGAGACGAGCAGGGGCGTGCCGGGGCGAGCGGGGGCGAGGCGTCGGGCCTCGTCGTTGGTGGAGGCGCAGACATCGAAGTGGACGCGTGCGAGCGGGCTGGTGTCGCGTCCCGCGGGCATGGGTCAGACGCCTCCGAGTTTGGAGAGGAGGACTCCCGCGGCGACGGCGCTCCCGATGACGCCGGCGACGTTGGGGCCCATGGCGTGCATGAGGAGGTAGTTCTGCGGGTCCTCGTCCAGGCCCATCTTGTGGACGACGCGGGCGGCCATGGGGACGGCGGAGACGCCGGCAGCGCCGATCATGGGGTTGATCTGTTCCTTGGTGACCGCGTTCAAGATCTTGCCGAAGATCACGCCGGTGGCGGTGGCGACGGCGAAGGCGGTGATGCCGATGAGGAAGATGTAGATGGTCTGCACGGTGAGGAAGCTGCTGGCGGCGGTCTTGGCGCCGACGGTGACGCCCAGCAGGATGGTGACGATGTCGATGAAGGGGCCCTGGGCGGTCTTCATGAGGCGGGTGGTGACGAGGCTCTCGCGGAGGAGGTTGCCGAAGAAGAGCATCCCGAGGAGGGGGAGGCCGCCTGGGGCGATGAAGGCGGTGAGGAGGAAGCCGGCGATGGGGAAGATCATCTTGACCTTCTGGCTGACCTCCTTGGGGGTGGCCATGCGGATGCGGCGTTCTTCCCTGGTGGTGAGGAGCTTGATGATGGGGGGCTGGATGATGGGGACCATCGCCATGTAGCTGTAGGCGGCGAGGGCGACGGCGCCCAGGAGGTCGGGCGCGAGCTGGGCGCAGAGGAAGATGGCGGTGGGGCCATCGGCGCCCCCGATGATGCCTATGGAGGCGGCTTCGGGGAGGGTGAACCCGAGGGCGATCGCGGCGAGGAGGGAGCCGAAGATGCCGAACTGGGCGGCGGCGCCGAGCAGGAGGGTCTTGGGGTTGCTGAGCATGGGGCCGAAGTCGGTGAGGGCGCCGATGCCCAGGAAGATGAGGGGCGGGTAGAAGCCGGCGAGGCCGACGCCGGCGAAGAGCCACCAGAAGACGGAGGCGTTGTGGGGGTCTTGTTTTTCGAGGGACCAGAGTTGTGGGAAGCGGCCCTCGTCGTGCCAGGCCTGCCATTGGCGTTGGCGCTCAATGGTCGAGGGCTCGGGCTCTCCGAAGGGCTGGCGTTGTTCGAGCGCTGCGAAGTCCGCCTCCGTGAGGCCCGGGTTCGGCGGGACGACGACGAAGCGTCCCTGGCCGATGGGATAGATGCCGGGCGCGGTGACCTCGTCGCGGGGCGAGAAGGTGCTGTGCGTGTTGATGACGAGGGCGCGGCCATCGTCGGCGAGCCTGCGGCCTTCCGCTTTGGAGTCGGGGATGGAGATGGCGTCGAGGGCGACGGGTCCGTGGCGTGCGGCGTCGAGGTAGCGGTCGAGCAGGGCTGATTCGGTGTCGGGCACCATGCCCTCGTCGGCAAGCAAGTCCGGGACCCAGTAGGCGAGGTCTTCTTCGCTCACCGGCCCGTCGTACACGCCCAGGGGCAGCTTGCTGGAGTCGTAGGGGATGTTGCCGATGAGGATGCCGAAGCCGATGGGGACGAGGAGGAGGGGCTCGAAGCCCTTTTTGATCGCGAGGAAGATGAAGAGGAGACCCACGAGGATCATCACCCCGTTGGTCCAGTGGAACTGGCCGAAGCCTGTGTCGCGGAGGTAGTTGAGGAGGGTGTCGAGCATGGGTGGGTCCGCGGTTCGGGCGTCGTGGTGGCCCGGCGCTCACGCTTCGGGCTCGTTGTTTACGCGAACTTGACGAGGGACTGGCCGGCCTTCACCGAGTCGCCCGCGTTGACGAGGACCTGGGCGACGGTGCCGTCGCCCGGGGCGGTGACGGCGGATTCCATCTTCATCGCCTCAAGGACGAGGATGGTCTCGCCCGCCTTGACCTGGTCGCCGTTCTTGACCGCGACGCGGACGACGTTGCCCGCGAGGGGGCTCGGGAGTTCGCCCGCGGCGGCGGGGCCCGCAGCGGGGCTCGCGGGGCGCGGCGGCGGAGCGGCGGCGGGTCTTGGTGCGGGCGTGGGCTGGTGGGCCGGGGCCGGGCTTTGGGCTTGGGCCGGGGCCGGGGCGGGCTGGGGGGCCGGGTAGCTGGCGGCGGGGGAGCCCGCGTCGTCCATGACTTCGACCTCGACCTCGTAGGCCCGGCCCTCGACGGTGATGCGCATACGCATGGGAAGAGTTCTCCGTTAGCCCTTGGCGGTCGTGCGACGAGCCGGGCGGTGTGCGGCCATGTGCGACTGGCGTCCCCCGGTGGTCCAGGGCGCCGCGTCGCCTCGGATGAGGGGCGTGATGCGGGTGATGCGGACATCGGCGGGGCGGCCCAGCGCGGTGGCTGCGGCGGCGGCGATGACCGCGGTGAGTTCGGGCGGGTGTGTCCGGCGGGCGGCGACCGCGGCGGCGGCTGCGGCGGTGAGGACCGCGACCAATTCGGGCGTGAGCGTGTCGTGGGTCTGGGGCGTGGGGTGGGCCGGCACGTCGGGCCCGGAGTGGTCCCCGGCGATGGCCTTGATGACCGCGACAATGCCCCAGAGGGTGACCAGCGCGACAAAGACGACGCCCATGCCGACCGCCATGAGGACGAGGCCCTCGCCCAGATCGTGCCCGACGCCGGCTTGTGCGAGTGTGGTGAGCATGTGGGGCCCTCGGGGAGGGTATCAGAGGGGGATGAGGCCGTGCTTTTTGTCCGGGCGGAGTTCCCGCTTGGTGGCGAGGGACTCGAGTGCATGGGCAATGTAGCGTCTGGTATCGGCGGGCTCGATGACGTCGTCGACGAGCCTTCGGGCCCCGGCGACGTAGGGGCTGGAGAAGGTGTTGGTGTAGAGGTCGATGAGCTCGGCCCTTTTGGCGTCGGGGTCGGGGTCGTTCTTGATGTCGTTCTTGAAGATGACCTCGACGGCGCCCTCGGCGCCCATGACCGCGATCTCGGCGGTGGGCCAGGCGGCGGTGTAGTCGGCGCCGAGGCCCTTGCAGCACATGGCGACGTAGGCGCCGCCGAAGGCCTTGCGGAGGATGATGGTGATCTTTGGCACGGTGGCGGCGGAGTAGGAGAAGAGCATCTTGGCGCCGTGGCGGATGATGCCCCCGTACTCCTGCTCGACGCCCGGCATGAAGCCCGGGACATCGACGAGGGTGACGAGGGGGATGTTGAAGGCGTTGCAGAAGCGGATGAAGCGGGAGGCCTTGTCGGAGCTGTCGATGTCGAGGACGCCGGCCTTGTGGGTCGGGTTGTTGGCGACGATGCCGATGGTGCGTCCCAGGACGCGGGCGAATCCGATGCAGATGTTGGGGGCGTAGTGGCTCTGGATCTCGAGGAAGTCGGCGTCGTCGACGAGGCGGGCGATGACCTCGTGGATGTCGTAGCCCTGGCGGGGGTTGGCGGGGATGATCTCGTTCAGTCGCGTGTCGGAGCGGACGACCGGCTCGACGGAGAGGCGGGGCGGGTCCTCGGTGTTGTTGCTCGGGAGGAAGCCCAGGAGCTTGGCGCAGATCGCGGCGGCGTCGCGGTCGTTCTCCGCGATGAAGTGGACGACGCCCGAGTAGTGCATGTGGGCCTCGGGCCCTCCCAGTTGATCGGCGGTGACCTCTTCGCCCGTGACCTTCTTGATGACCTGGGGCCCGGTGATGAACATCTGGGCGTGGCGGGTCTGGATGATGAAGTCGGTGAGGGCGGGGGAGTAGGCGGCGCCGCCGGCGCAGGGGCCGCAGATCAGGGAGATCTGCGGGACGACGCCCGAGAGCAGGGTGTTGTTGTAGAAGACCTTGGCGTAGCCCGAGAGCGAGTCGATGCCCTCCTGGATGCGGGCGCCGCCGGAGTCGTTGATGAAGACGAAGGGTGAGCCGGTCTTGAGGCTCATCTGCATCATGTCGACGATCTTGTCGCAGTGCACTTCGCCCGCGGCGCCGCCCGCGACGGTGAAGTCCTGGCTGGCGAGGTAGACCGGACGCCCGCCCACCGCGGCGCCGCCGGTGACCACGCCGTCCGCGGGGAGTTCCTTGCCCTCCATGCCGAAGAGGGTGCAGCGGTGGGTCGCCCAGGCGTACATCTCCTGGAAGGAGCCGGCGTCGACGAGCGCCGTGATGCGCTCGCGCGCGGTGAGCTTGTTCTGCTCATGCTGGCGGTCGAGGCGGGCCTGGCCCCCGCCCAGCTCGATGGCCTTTCGGCGCTCGGCGAGCTCCTTGACGCGCTGGGCCATGGGGATGGGCCCCCGGGGCTTGGGCTCGCCCTGGGGCTGGGACTTGGGGTCGGAAGGCTTGGCGGTGTTGGCGTCGGGCATGGCGGACCTCGCCTTCGGGTGGGCGTGTGCGGGCGGAGGGGCTTGGCGCCCGTTGTGTGTTCCCCCGGTTCGGGCATCGGGCCGGGGTCGGAAAGGGTCGGCCCGGGCTTGTGGTGCCGTTCTCGGGATGGATCTGTCCGTAATGCTAGCGGTTGACGGGTGATAATCGAGCGGCGACTGAGAATTGATTGTTCGTACTGTGTTTACACAGGGAAGCGTGGGTGTGAGGTGTGGTGCTGCGTGCGTTGACCCCCGGGCGGTGGGTCCCTAGCGTTGCTGCCCTGCGCGGGGAGGCCCCCCGCGCGTGTTGGAGCCGATGCATGCTTCCTCCGCAGAGACAGTCTCATGGTCGTACCCGTCGTCGTCGCTCGCACGATGCGCTCAAGTCGCTGACGGTGACGCTCGACCCCCTGAGCGGGATGCCGAAGCAGCACCATCGCGTGTGCAAGGAGTCGGGCTACGTGCGCGCCGGTCTTCGGATCAGCGTGCCCAAGCTCAAGATCGGCACCGACAACGCCTGAGCGCCTTCCATGTCGCGGCCCTGGTCCGGGTGACCTCGGCCCGCTGCGTGGGGTTGCGGGAGGTTCGCCCGAATGCGGATCGCCGTCGATGTGATGGGGGGCGATCATGCCCCGGGCGAGATTCTCAAGGGGTGCTTTGACGCGCTGGGGCTGTTGGCGCCGGAGGATCACCTGATCCTGATCGGCCCGGAACCGGTGATCCGCGAGTACATCGCGGAGCACGGAATCACCGATCCGCGCCTGGTGATCGAGCACGCGCCCGATGTCATCGAGATGCACGACACGCCGGCCCGGGCTGTGCGCACGCTGACGGATTCGTCGATCGTGCGGATGGCGGTGATGGGGTCGGCGAAGGCTGAGAAGCAGGATCACATTCCCGCGGACGGCGTGCTCAGCGCCGGGAACACCGGCGCCTGCGTGGCGGCGGGGATCATGCACATGAAGCGCCTGCCCGGCGTGCACCGCCCGGGCATCGCGGTGACGGTGCCGGCGCTGCACGGGCCGGTGGTCCTGTGCGACGCGGGGGCGAACCCCGAGCCCCGGGGGACGCACCTGTGGCAGTACGGGGTGATGGCCGAGGTGTACGCGAAGCATGTTCTCGGGATCGAGAAGCCCCGCGTGGCGCTGATGAACATCGGGTCGGAGGAGGGGAAGGGGTCCGACCTGGTGAAGCAGGCCCGGGACCTCCTGCGTGCGACGCCCGACCTCAACTTCATCGGGTACGTCGAGGGGCGTGACTTCTTCGCGGGGCACGCGGACGTGATCATCACGGACGGGTTCGTGGGGAACACCGTCCTGAAGATGGCGGAGGGGCTGGCCAAGAGCCTGTTCCAGGCGATCGCGGCGGAGATCGTCGCGGTGGACCCGATGCTCGCCCTGCAGTTCGAGCCGGTGGTGTCGGCGATCTACAAGAAGAACGACTACCACGAGCACGGGGGCGCGCCGCTCCTGGGCGTGAACGGGGCGATGATGATCGCGCACGGGTCGAGCGAGGCCCGGAGCATCCGGGCGGCGATCCGGGCGAGCCGTGAGTTCGTGAACCACCGGGTCAACGACCACATCATCGAGCGCCTGGGCCAGGTCGAGGCGGTCGCGGCCGGCGTGGCGGGCTGATCGGGATCGGTCCGGTCGGCGCGTCGATCTGGGCTGTACAGCGAGTGTTGTTCGATGGGCCTCGTGGACGTGATCGCGGCGGCGAGGCGTGTTCTACACTTGGCCCCGTGACCCCGATGGGGGGGTCTGGAGGCTGCCCATGAATCGTGCCCCCGTTGGTGTCCGCGTCGCCGGCACCGCGAGTTACCTTCCCGAGCGCGTGCTGGCGAACAGCGATCTTGAGAAGCTGATGGACACCTCGGACGAGTGGATCGTCCAGCGGACGGGTGTGCACACGCGGTTCATCGCGGCGGACGACGAGACCGTGGTGACGATGGGCGCGGAGGCGCTGCGCCGGGCGCTCGATGCGACGGGCCTGCGGGCGAACGAGCTCGACCTGCTGATCATGGCGACGGTGGGGGCGCCGATGTCGTGCCCGAGCGCCGCGTGCCAGCTGCTGGCGGAGGTGAGCAAGACGCACGGGGCGACCGAGGCGGGGGCGTTCGACCTGACGGCGGCGTGCAGCGGGTTCGTCTACGGGCTGAACATCGCGCACGACCTGGTGCGCGGGGGCGCCTACCGGACGGTCGCGGTGATCGGGGCCGAGCACCTGAGCGCGACGCAGGAGTACACGACGCGCGGGCGGGGCACTGCGATCATCTTCGGCGACGGGGCGGGGGTCGCGATCGTCCGGGCGACGGACGACGCGACCAAGGGTGTCCTGGCGCAGACGATGCACTCGAACGGGCAGCGCTGGCCCGACCTGTTCATCCCGCGCCAGGAGCGCGACTTCCCCGAGGGCGAGGAGCGGAGCCCGCTGCCCTTCGGCATGATGCGGATGAACGGGCGGGGTGTCTTCAAGTTCGCGGTGGGCACCTTCAGCGAATTGATCCAGCAGACGCTCGACAAGGCGGGGCTGACGGCGGACGAGGTCGACCACTTCGTGTGCCACCAGAGCAACGTGCGCATCCTCGACGCGGCCCGCGAGCGCTTCGGGATCCCGCAGGAGAAGATGCCGGTGAACATCGACCGGCTGGGGAACACCTCGGCGGCCTCGGTGCCCCTGCTCTTCGACGAGATGATGAAGGCGGGCAGCGTGCGCGAGGGCCAGAAGGTGATGTTCGTCGCGTTCGGGGGCGGGCTGACCTGGACGAGCAGCCTGTGGCAGTTTTAGTTTGAGCGCTCCGTACGGCCCTTCGGGCCGACACTCGCTCTTGTACGGCTGCGCGGGGTGAACCCGCGGGCCTGAGTGGGGGTTGACTGCCGCGCTCCGTAGAGTCCTCCGGGCTCACACTCGCTCTGGTGCGCCCGCGCCGGGGGACCCGGCGGGGCTTGGCGGGAGTCTGTTGTCGCGCTCCGTACGGCCCTTCGGGCCGACACTCGCTCTGGTACGGCCGCGCGGGGTGAACCCGCGGGCCTGGGCGGGCGTTGGTT
>DAIQNV010000016.1:9687-26541 GCA_036788215.1 Phycisphaerales bacterium
CTCGCTCTGGTACGGCCGCGCGGGGTGAACCCGCGGGCCTGGGCGGGCGTTGGTTGAGCGCTCCGTAGAGTCCTCCGGGCTCACACTCGCTCTGGTGCGCCCGCGCCGGGGAACCCGGCGGGGCTTGGCGGGAGTCTGTTGTCGCGCTCCGTACGGCCCTTCGGGCCGACACTCGCTCTGGTACGGCCGCGCGGGGTGAACCCGCGGGCCTGGGCGGGCGTTGGTTTCAGTCGCGTGCGGTGAGTTTGCGGAGCGCGCGTTGGCGCAGGGCCGTGCCGACGGGGGTGCGCATCGCGAGGTTCAGGACGGCCCGGGTGGGCGGGAAGCGCCAGACGCCCCGCGCGAGGAGGTACGCGCGGGAGTGGTCTGGCCAGTCGACGCCGTCGGCCTGCGCCAGGCGTTCCGCGTCGGGCTCGATGGTCTGCTTCCAGCGCTTCTCGAATCGGCGGTGGTTGGCGTCGATCGCGTCGAAGCGGCCCGGTGTCGAGCTGCCATGGTGCTCGATGACGCTCTCGCCGGCGTACCACACCGATCGGCCCGCCTCGCGGACGCGGAGGCAGAGGTCGATGTCCTCGTGCCCGTTGCGGTAGTGCTCGTCGAAGCCCCCGAGCGTGCGGACGAATTCGGCGTCGGCGAGCCAGCAGGCGGCGGAGACCGCCTGCAGCTCGCGGGTGGTGTGCGCTGCGGGGAGCGACTCGGGCAGGCCCTCGTAGAGATGGCAGGGGCGCCTGTCGGTCTCGAAGACGACGCCGGCGTGGTTGATCGAGCACCCCCCGGCGGAGGGGCGGTCGTGTGTTCGGGGGAAGACATGCAGGTTGCCCACGATGCCCGGGCGGCGATCGGATTCGGCGACGTTGAGCATCGGCTCGAGCCAGCCCGGGCGGGCGAGGGTGTCGGGGTTGAGGGCGATGTGCCAGCGTCCTCTCGCGAGAGGGGCGAGGGCGTTCATCTGGCGGGCGAACCAGGATCGCTCGCGCGAACGGACCAGTTTCGCGAAGCCATGGAAGCGTTCGACGCGGTCGGGCGTGGCGTCGGTGGAGTGGTCGTCGTAGACGATGACCTCGGCCCGCGCGTCGGACGGGAGGGTGGCGCGGAGGGACTCGAGACAGGGCCCGATGACGCCCGAAGCGTTGTGCGTGGTGATCAGGATGCTGAGATCGGGCGTGGGCACGGGGTGTTGTACGCCCGCTGGAGCCGGTCGGGTGGGCTCATGCGGGCTTGAGCTCGCCCCGGGCGCCGTACTGGGAGGCGTAGTAGTCGCGGTAGGCCCCGGAGCGGACGCGGGCCGACCACTCGCGGTTGTCCTTGTACCAGCGGACGGTCTCCTCGAGGGCCTCGGGCCAGGCGGAGCGGGAGGGCTTCCAGCCCAGCTCGGTCTCGATCTTGGTGGCGTCGATGGCGTAGCGCCGGTCGTGGCCCAGGCGGTCCTCGACGTAGCGGATTGCGCTCTTGTCGCGCCCGCAGAGGTCGATGAGGGCGTGGGTCAGTTCCAGGTTGGATCGTTCGTTGTTGCCCCCGACGTTGTACGCCTCGCCCGGCTTGCCCCGGTCGAGGACCGCGAGCATGGCCTCGCAGTGGTCGAGGACATGCAGCCAGTCGCGGACGTTCTTGCCGTCGCCATAGAGCGGGACGGATTCGCCGTCGAGGAGGTTGTTGACGAAGAGGGGGATGACCTTCTCGGGGAACTGGTAGGGCCCGAAGTTGTTGGAGCAGCGGGTGGTGACGATGTCCATCCCGTGGGTGTGGTGGTAGGCGCGGGCGATCAGGTCGCCGGCGGTTTTGCTCGCGGCGTAGGGGCTGTTGGGCTGGAGGGGCGTTTCCTCGGTGAACTTGAGGCTGGTGTCCTCGAGGGGGAGCGTGCCGTAGACCTCGTCGGTCGAGACATAGAGAAAGCGGATGGGCTTCTTCGTGTCGGCGATGGCCTGGCGGGTGGCGTCGAGGAGGGTCTGCGTGCCCAGCGCGTTGGTGACCATGAAGGGCGTCGCGTCCATGATCGAGCGATCGACATGGCTCTCGGCGGCGAGGTGCATCACGCTGTCGACGCCCGGCAGGAGCTTGGCGAGCAGCTCGCGGTCGTTGATGTCGCCCTTGACGAAGGTGTAGCGGTCGTTGGCCTCGACGTCGGCGAGGTTCTCGGGGTTGCCCGAGTAGGTGAGGGCGTCGAGGTTGATGATGGAGAGGTCGGGGCGTGTGTCGAGGATGAAGCGGACGAGGTTCGACCCGATGAAGCCGGAGCCGCCGGTGATGAGGACGGTTTTGGTGACCATGTCTGTTCTCCTGTCAGCCGGTCGGCTGGGTGTGGCTTCGCATCGCGAGGCAGTCGGCGAGGGCGTCCTGCCATGGCTTGATCTCGCCGATCAGGCTCTGGGCCGGGGCGAGGTCGAGGACGCTGTACGCGGGGCGCTTGGCGGGGCGGGGGAACTCTTCGGTGGTGCAGGGATGGATCGTGCAGGTGTTGCCCGCCTGGCGGGCGATCTCGCGGGTGAACTCGCACCACGTGCACTCGCCGGCGTCGGAGAGGTGGTAGGGCCCGGTCGCGCCCGCGCGGAGCAGGGCGAGGGTGTTCTTCGCGAGCTCCGTGCAGCTCGTGGGCCGGCCCCGCTGATCGTGCACGACCTTCAGCTCGTCGCGGCTCGCGGTGAGGCTCAGCATCGTGAGGACGAAGTTCTTGCCCCACGGGGCGTAGAGCCAGCTCGTGCGAATGAGCAGGTGCCGGCAGCCCGATTGCTCGAGCGCGACCTCGCCGACCGCCTTGGACCGGCCATAGGCGTTCAGGGGCTCGCGGGGCGCATCGACGGGGTAGGGCTCGGTGGCGTTGCCATTGAAGACATAGTCGGTCGAGTAGTGGGCGAGGGTGATGCTGCGCTCGGCGCAGGCGTGCGCGAGATCGGCGACGACGCGGCCGTTCAGCACGGTCGCGGCGCCTTCCTGGGTCTCGGCGCCGTCGACGTCGGTCCAGGCGGCGCAGTTGATGACGTGCGTGGGGCGGATGCGGTCGAGGGCGGCCTTGATCGCGCCGGCGTCGAGGAGGTCGAGTGTGTCCCGGTCGTGGCCCTCGTGGGCGATGCCCTGGGCTTCGAGCAGGCGGAGCCAGGCGGTGCCCAGCATGCCGGCGGCGCCGGTGACGAGCACCTTGGCGGGCCGAACGCCTGGCCAGTCGCCGGGGCCGCTCATCGGAACTGCACCTGCCACGGGAAGCCGGGCAGGGCGTCGTAGGCCCGGCGCTCCTCGTCGGGGTGGGCGGGGTCGTAGGCGTGGGTGACGTAGTAGAAGAGGCCCGCGGGCTCGTGGCCCACCGTCGCGGCACCGTGCCAGAGGGGGGGCGGGATGATGACGACGCCCGGGCGGTGCTCGCCGATCACGGTGGCCCAGGCGAGGTTCTTCTGAGCATCGTGCACACCGACCTTGATGTGCCCCCGCAGGGCGATCCAGAAGTCGGTCTGCTTGTCGTGACGGTGCCAGGCCTTGATGACGCCCGGGTACTGCACGGAGTAGTTGACCTGCCCCTCGGGCGTCATGACGCCCTGCAGCTGGTTCATCAGGCTGTAGCCCCGGTCGTCGGCGTAGAGGGGCTGGGGGACGAAGCGGGGCTCGTTCGAGGCCTTGGCATCGGCGAAGGCCTCGGTGATGGAGCCGGCGAAGGCGGGGATGTTCTTGGGGGAGGCGGTCATCGGTGCTCCGTCGAGGATCAGAAAGGTCTCAGCCCACCGGGTGCTGGGGCAAGCTGCCGTTGGCGCCGTGCTCGGCGACGTAGCGCGTGGCGCGGTAGAGCGAGCCGAAGGTGCCGGCGTCAACCCACCACCCGTCGAGCTCGTCGTAGGTCAGCTCGCCACGGCTCAGGTACCAGTTGTTCACGTCCGTGATCTCGAGCTCCCCGCGACCGGAGGGCTTGAGGCTCTGGCAGATCTCGAAGACCTGCGCGTCGTACATGTAGATGCCCGTGACCGCCGCGTTGCTGGGCGGGTCCTTGGGCTTTTCGATGATTTCCGCGACCTTGCGGCTCTTGCCGTCGCCCTCGAAGCGGACGACGCCGAAGCGCTCGGGGTCCGGGACATCCTTCAGCAGGATCTTGGCCCCCTTCTCCTGCTTCTCGAAGGCGTTGACCGCGTGGCCGATGCCCTTCTCGATGATGTTGTCGCCCAGGATGACGCAGATCTTGTCCCCGTCCGCGAAGTCCTCCGCGAGCTTCAGCGCATCTGCGATCCCGCCCTCGCCCTCCTGGTAGGCGTACTCGAGGTGGCGCAGCCCGAGCTGGCGTCCGTTCTTCAGGAGCTTCAGGAAGTCGCCCGCGTGGTCACCACCGGTGACGACGATCAGCTCCGTGATCCCCGCATTCACGAGGCACTCGATCGGGTAGTAGATCATGGGCCGGTCGTAGACCGGCAGGAGGTGCTTGTTGGTGACCAGGGTCAGGGGACGCAGACGCGTCCCGAGGCCACCGGCGAGGATCACGCCCTTCATCTATACCCCCTTCAAGGGAGACATCTGCCGCGGACCATCCGGCGGCGCACCGCCTCGCGCGAGTCTACGCCCCGCCCCGCAGAGCGGCAATCGGCAACACGCCCCCGCGGCGTGACCCGGGCCTGCCTCTTCAGGCGTCCGATCGGGCTTGCGCGTGGGGCTGGGGGTGGGCCCGCGCCGGGTGGGCGGGCTGGTCCACCTGTTCTGGTGGTCCAGCCTTCCCCGCGTCGACGAGGTCGATCGCGATCGAGCGCTGGCGGGGGAGTGTGACGCCGAAGACCGTCCGCTTCGCGACCGGGTCGGCGACGCGGAAGACCAGGGCGTTCTCGATGTAGTCCATCCACCGCCCGTCGAACTGGTTGTACGCGATCGAGGGGCAGACCCCGTACTCGCCGGGTTTCACATCGACGCTGAAGCGGACGCGATGGCGGACGCGCCCGCCCGCGGGAACGGCTGGCGGCGCGACGCCCTCCTGGAAGGTGTTGATCCCGATGACGTCCGCCCCGAGCCGGTCGCGGACATAGAAGCCCACGAGGTGCTCGGGCGTGTCCTGTTCGAACCTGCAGTCGAGGCAGAGCGTGACGCCCGACCCGAGCATGACCGTGTCCGTCCGGTGCCCGTCATCGTCGAGCAGGTAGACATCGACGATCCGGGCGGCGCCGTCGCCATAGCGGTACTTCCTGAACTCCGGGGGACGCTCGCCCTCCTCGGGGGGCGTCGATTCGTCCGCGACCGGCACCGCGGGCGGGGGCGAGGGCTCGGGGGCCGAGTCCGCACGGGGCGCCTCGCGCAGGGAGGCGGGCCTCTCGGGCTTGGTCTCGCGCAGCGGGACCGGCGCCGGCTCGTGCGTGCCCGAGTCCTCCGCGATGGTCTGCGAGGTCACCGGGCCGGCACCCGCCGCGTCGGCCTGGGCGGCGCGGCGTTCGATCTCGTCCAGCCGGCCCAGGTCGAAATCGGCGGTCATGAAGGCGAGGTACCAGTTCGCGACGTGGGCCGCGTCGCCCTGCTGCACGACGCGTCCCTGGTCGAGCACGATGGCGTGGTCGCACAGGCGGCGGACCGCCTCGATGTCGTGGCTCACGAAGAGCAGGCTGACGCCCCGCTCGCGGAGCTTGCGGATCCGCGCGGTGCAGCGCTGCGCGAAGCGGCCGTCGCCCACCGCGAGCGCCTCGTCGATGATCAGGATTTCGGGGTCGACATGGATCGCCACGCTGAAGGCCAGGCGGACGAACATGCCGCTGGAGTAGGTCTTCACCGGGCGGTCGATGAAGGGCTCGATCTCGCTGAAGGCGACGATATCGTCGTACTTGTCGCGGATCTCCTGCGGGCTCAGGCCCAGGACCGAGGCGTACAGGTGCACGTTCTCGCGCCCGCTCAGTTCGGGGTCGAAGCCCGCGCCGAGCTCGAGGAGTGCCGCGATGCGTCCGTTGGTCTCGATCGCGCCGGCGGTCGGGGCGAGCGTCTGGCAGACGAGCTGGAGCAGCGTGCTCTTGCCCGCGCCGTTGCGCCCCAGGACGCCGATCGACGCGCCCCGTCGCAGTTCGAAGCTGATGTTCCGGAGGGCCCAGAACTCCTCGTAGAACTGTTTCTGACCCCGCGCCAGGAACTGCAGCAGCCGGTCGTGCGGGCGCCGGTAGAGGTGGTACGCCTTGGAGACATCCCGCGCCGCGAGGACGACGGGGGCGTTCTGTGCGCCGACCGTGTCAGAGGACATCGCTGAACCCCTTGCGTGTCTTCTGGAACCAGACCCACCCGCCCCACATCATCAGCGCCGAGGCGCCCCAGTACGCCCCGATCGTCCACCACGCGGGCGCCGACGAGAGGAAGAGCATCCGGCGGGCTTCCTCGACGGGCACCGTGAGCGGGTTGAGATACAGGAAAGGCCGGACGAACTCGGGCAGGTTCTCGACCGGATAGAAGACCGGGCTCAGGAAGATGAGCGCGGTCGTCAGCAGGGGCACGAGCTGGCCCAGGTCGCGCAGGAAGACGCCGAGCGACGCCATCAGCCACGCGATGCCGATCGTCATCATGATGAGCGGGATGAGGACGACCGGCAGCAGCAGCGCCGTCAACGGGAGCCCCCCGTACACGATCGCCATCGCGATGAGCAGGATCAGGAAGCTCACCGTCCCGTGTACCAGCACCGCGCCGAGCTCGCCCACCACCAGCACGTCGAGCGGGAAGACGACCTTCTTCACGTAGTTCGCGTGCCCCGCGACGAGCGCCGGGGCCTTGCCGAACATCTCCGCGAAGACCGTGAACAGCGTCAGCCCGAGGAACAGGCTGAGCGAGAAGTCGATCGGGTCGAACTCGCGCTCGCCCGTCGTGATGCGGCTCTGGAAGACCGTTCCGAAGACGAAGCCATAGATCGCGAGGAGCGCGAGTGGCTTGAGCACCGTCCACGCCAGCCCGCCCACGCTGGTGCGGTACTGCGTCGCGATGTTCCGCCGGATCAGCCGGGCCAGCAGGTGGCGGTGCCCCGCCAGCGAGCCGAACATGGCGGCCGGGGTCAATTCCCGCATCGTCGGAAACAGCGTCGACACGACTCCCGCAGCCCCTTCCCGCTCAGCCGAGCGAGCGACCGGTCCCCACGCGCTCGGAGCCGTCGGCACCCTCGGCCCCCCGGCCCAGCTCGCTCTCGAGGCGGGCGATCCGCTCCCGGGCCGTCGCCAACTGATCCTTGACCTGATGGTAAGCCGCCGCCAGATCCTTGTACTGACCGTGCTCGTGCGTCAGCTTCGATCGCAGCTCGATTCCGAAACGCGTGAGCGCCTCCCGGACAGCGACGACCGTCTCGCCCCCGTGCGCCTCCGCCAGGGAATGGGCGGGCGGGAGCGAGGCGCGGACCCTGTCGAGCACGCCCGCGTCCCGGGAGGCGAAGAGGTACGAGCGGTAGTGCAGGGCATCGGCGTACGCCGACGCCACGACCCCGTTCAGCGTGCGGTTCATCGCCGCCTTCTCCTCCCCATCGCCGAAGATGGAGACGCAGATCAGGTCCCACGCGCTGAAAAGGGCCCAGTGCTCGAGCAAACAGCAGGGCGCCTCCACCACGCCCAGCCCGGCGTCCTCGAGCACCGAGCGGACGATCGCGGTCTCGGGAAGGCCCATCTCCGCGTGTTCCTCGAGGAAGTTGGAACCCTGGCCGAAGAGCTGCGCCGAGAGACGGTTGAGCTGATCCTCCGCCGACCAGACCGCGGGGCACCCGTTCGGGAAGCTCATGACCACCAGCTCGCGCGAGACGCGGGCGCACTCGCCGATCACGAACGCACGCTCGTCGGCCGGGACATGCTCCATGACCTCGAGCGCGGTCACCCAGTCGAACGAGCCGTCCTCGAAAGGCAGGGGCTCGCCCGCCTTGAGCGGGACGACATCCCGATCGCCGAACTGATCTATATCCGCACGCGTGATCTCGAGCCTGCCCGGGATGAACCGCTCGATGAGCCGGCTGCCCCCGCTGCCGACGTCGAGCACGGTGCGGCGAGAACCATCCCCGAGCAGCACCTCCGTCGAGTCACGCAGCGTCTTGTAGCGCTGGTAGAGGTCGAACTGCATGGTGCTCAACGCGTCGGTCATCATCCACCCATCGCTGCCGGTGATCGCCCGGGGGCGAGCGCCGGGAGATCAACCCGGTCTCTCACGCCCCGTCACCGGTCATCCTATGGCCCGCGAGCGCCCCGCCCTCGGGTTCGCGTCGTTCATCCTCCGGATCGTGGCCCTCCGCCCCGCTCGGCGCTGTCCCGCTCCCCCCGCCAGCTCGCCCCGCCCGACGCCCGCCCGCCGCCACGCACCGCTCGAACAGCCCGACAACCCCCGGCACGATGTGCGCCAGGCTCGTGTCCCAGTCGGGCGGGGCCGCGATGTCCGGGGCTTCCGCGCGTCGGTGGCGTTCCGCGTCGGACCGCTCCACCGCCTCCGCGATCGCGACCGCCACCGATTCGGGGTCCGGCTCCGCCGCCAGGATCCTGGGGCTGATCGACGCCATCCGTTCGGCGGTCTTGCACCCGTAGCGGTTGGTCACCGTCACCCCGCCGCAGGCCGCCATTTCAAGGGGCGGGTAGCTCGGGTGCGGGCTGAGCATCAGGCTGAGCAGCACGTCGCTCTGGCGCATCGCGCGTGCGTACCCCTCGAAGTTCATCCAGGGCAGGCACTCGAGCCGGTGGTGCTCGGTGAGCTCGATCGGGTCGAAGTGCTCGCCCATCCCCGCGACCTCCCAGTCGGCTCCGTCGAACACCCCGCGCTTCGCCGCGAGGCGCAGGCCCGCGAGCCCGACCTCGAAGAGGTTCCTCCGCGCGATCATCGGGCGGGCGTAGAAGAGCAGGCGGCGCTTGCGACCCGGCTCGGGGGCCTCCGGGTGGAAGTGGGCGCGGTCGATGGCGGGGTCGATGACCAGGGCCCGCTCCGCGAGCTCGGGGTCCGCGAAGCGTCCCACGCGGTTGCTCACGAGGTGCTCGAAGAGCAGGGGATGGTTCACGACCGGCAGGAAGTCCATGGAGTAGGTCTGCTGCGCCAGGGCCCACTGGCTGGAGTGGTCGTGCAGCACGGTCTCGATGTCCTGCACCAGGTAGATGAAGCGCTGCGTCCGCATCAGGGGCAGGGACCAGTGGATCATCTGGGCGGTCCACCACGCGGTCGCCATGAAGACGTCCCGCTCGCCGATACCCACCGTCGTCCCGCGGTCGCTCGCGTCAACCAGTTCAACGTTCTCCAGCCGCTCGTCGATGCCCGACAGGCGGCGCATGTGCTCGAACAGCAGCTCGGGCTCGGGGTCGAGCGCGATGTCCGTCGAGAAGAACCGCACCGGCACGCCCCTGGCCGCCAGGCGGTAGCCGATGTTCAAGGCCGTGTTGGGCCCGCCCGAGAGCTTGTCGCGGCGCAGCCCGGGCAGCACGATGTTCAGGCGCGGGCTCTCCGCGAGGGGCGGGATCGTGATCAGGTTCAGGGGCACCGCCGGGCTGAAACGCCCGAAGATCGCCCGGGCCCGGGCGTCGGTGACATCATCCGTCCGCAGCCCGCGCACCGCGCCCGCCCTGCGCTGGCCGGGCTTGGGCTCGACGCTGTCGCCCCGCTCCGCGCCGGGCGGCACCCAGTGGATGTCCGTCAGCGAGGGAGCGGGCTCGCCGCGGGCGGAGACGCGTCGGCCCACCCCCTGGATCTTCTGCCCCAGCAGCTGCAGCGCGTACCGCCCGGGCGTCGTCCCCGCGCGGTCGAGCCGGCGCTGCACGCGCGCGATGAGCCCGGGCCTGGCGACCACAGCGTTGGGCTCCCCGACCGCCGTGGGCCCGTACGCCCAGCGCCCGCCCATGGGCGCGTAGGCGTCGCGCGCCGCGTCGACCGCGCCCGGGAGCGCGACCTCGCGGGCGTACCCCCGCCCGCGCACACCCCGCGTCCCCGGGGTCAAGACGCTGGTCCACCCCGCGCCCTCGATCGCGAGGGCCATCGCGAGCCCCCCCTGCGCCGTGTCGTCGTCGAGCGTGATGCCCCCCCGGAGCGCCGCGAATGTCTCGCGCCGGATCAGGCAGAGCCCGTTGCAGACCGCGGTGACACCCCGCCGGATCGCGGTGACGGGCGGTCCGGGCGGATCATCGACGCGCCGGCCCGCGCCGGTGAGCCGGGCGGAGGTGATGCGACCATCGGGCGTGGTGATGAGCCCGACACCGGCGTGCAGGATCCGCCCCTCCGCGTCGAGGATCGGCCCCCCCGCGACGCCGACCTGGGGGTCGAGCTCGAGCGTGCCGATCGCGCTCCAGAGCCACAGCCCATCGGCGATGCGGATCGAGAGATCGACGATCGCCTTGCCCATGACGCCCTCGGGGCACCAGGCGAGCGCGTGCGCAAGGTCGGCGTCGGTGGCGTAGGCAACGGTCTCGCGGGGCCCGGCGTAGGCCGAGAGCGTCTGATCAAGGCGGGCACCGGTCAACTCCGTCGCCACGCTCTCCGCAACGAGCAGGCGCACCGACGCGGTCGCGGGGCGCAGCCATTCGAGGGTGTGCGCGAGCCTCTCGAAGTCCTCGACCCGCCGGAGGACCAGGTCGACCGCGAGGGGCGGGTCCTGCCTGGGCACGCGCCTCGCGTGGTAGTAGCCGAACGAGGCACCGGGCGCCGGGATCAGCTCGAAGAGGTTCTCGAGCCCGCGCCGGACCAGCGATGCGCGGAGGACACCGATGTGCGACTCGGTCAGTCGGTCCTTGCGTCCCGCGTCGCCCGAGGTCGAGCCGGCGTGCACACGCCACCCGTAGAGCACCTCGGGCACATGCACGGGCGCGAGGCCCAGGTCGAGCAGACGCAGCGTGGTGTCCCAGTCGTGGCAGCCATGGGCGCGGGCGTCGGTGTACAGCCCCGCCTCGAGCGCCGCCCCCCGGGGGAAGCACATGAGGTGGCTGGCGGGGATCGTGTCGGCGGCTCCGGCGCGGGTCGTGCGACCCCGGAAGATGGGCTCGAGGGGGTCGCCCAGGGGGTCGATCTTCTGCTCGTCGGAGTAGAGGTAGCTGCGGTCGGCAGCGGGCCCGAGGTCGGCGATGGTCGCCACGAACCGGGCGAGGGCGTCGGGCGTGAAGACATCGTCCGCGTCGCAGGGGACGACCCACGCACCCCGCGCACGCTCGAGGACGAAGCGGTTACCCCCGACGATGCCCAGGTTGCGCTCCACGCGAACGACGCGGACGCGCGGGTCGCGCGTAGCGAGTTCGGTCAGGGCGGCGCGGGTGGCAAGGTCGGTCGAGCCATTGTCGAGGACGAGCCACTCGAAGCTCGCGAAGGTCTGCGCGCGGGCGGTCTCGTCCGGGGCCCCGATGAGCGTCCGGGCGAGTTCCTCGATGAACCAGGGGTCGGTGTCGTAGACGGTCGTCGTGACGGTGAAGACCGGGTCACCGAAGCGGGCCCGGGCGGCGGGCTCGTCGACCGCGGGCGCGGTGCGGGCGTCGACGAGGTTCTTCGCGGCCTCTGGCCAACTCTCGCGATCCGGAAGCACCTCAAAGGCGACATGGTCGATCTCGGCGTTGGCGGGCGTACGCGCCGAGGCGACATAGAAGCCGGGCTCGAGCGGGCGGGGCACGCGGGCCGCGAGGACGGTGGAGAGGCTGGTCGGCTCGAGGGTCAGCTCGAAGAGGCCCGGGTCGCGCGTGGGGCCCATGCGGTTGTAGGTCGCGGCGGTGTGCACCACCGCGCGGACGGGAACGGGCTGCCGGCCTTGGTCGATCGCGAGGCAGAGGCGTGGCGTGGCGCCGATCTTTCCCCAGTCGAGCGGTGAGACAAAGCGTGTCGGCATCTTGGCTGGGTCCTCTTTCCGGCGACGCTCAGGGGATGTACCAGCCGGCCTGCTCGATGAAGCCGGCGATGGACTGGCGGGTGGGGCGGGTGGGGCGGGTGTGGTCGTCGAAGAAGGCGCTCGCCTGCTCGTCCTCGCCCTCGACCAGCGGCGCGAGCGCCCGAGCACGCGTCAGCGTGCCGGTCGCGACGCGACGGCCTTCAGCGAGAGCGCAGGCGCTGAGGGCGAGCCCGAGGCCCCGCATGCGGAGATCGTCGGGCAGGCGGTCCAGCGCGCGGACGAGGAACGCGGTATCGACGAACAAGAGGTCGGTCGGGGCAGAAGCGACGCAGTGGGGCTTCAGCGAGATCGCCCAGGGGCCGGGGTCGGTGCCGGCTCTCCCGAGATCCGGCGTGATCCGTCGGCCCTCCGCGTCGAGGATGGTCCCGCCCGCGATGAGGCGATCCGTGTCGTCGTAGATCCGCCCGCCGACCAGGGCGAGCTCGGGGTGCAGTTCCAGGAGCTTGATCGCGTCCCACGCCCAGTCCTCGCGGTCGGGGTGCACGCGGTCGGAGAGGATGAGCGTCCGGGGCGTCTCGATGGACCGGGCGACGGCCCGAAGGTCAGCGGCCCGGGTGCGGTCGGGGTGGAGAGGGTGCACGCTCGCGAGCGGCGCGTGCGGGATGTGGAGCTCGCGGGCGCCGTCGGTGAGAGCGATGGCGGAGAGGCGGGTCGTGTCGTCGGGCGCGCGGTGGATGTACAGCTCGTCCGCGCCGCGGAAGATCGGGAAGCGGTCGATGCGGTATCGGGCGGGCTCGGGCGTGCGGTCGATCGCGTGCTGCAGCACGGCTCGCGTGGAGCGCACGGAGCCGGGCTCGCGCTCGTCCTGCGGGTTGGCCCGGTTGGTCGAGCTCTGCTCGTGCTGCCGCCAGTGATAGAGAACCTCCGGGATGTGCACCGGCTCGTGGCCTGCGAACGCGACGCGGACGGTGGTGTCCCAGTCGTGGCAGAACTCGGCGCCGCGATCGGCGTAGAGCCCGAGCTCGACCGCCGCATCCCGCCGGATGGCCGCGAGATGCCACACATAGCTGGACGCGAGGTTGAGGACCGGATCCCACGACGGGCGGAGGTAGGGCGAGCGGGGCGTCCCCCCGATCAGCATGTCCTCGTCGGAGTAGAGATAGACCGGCCGGTCGTTCCTGGCGATCTCGCAGGCCACGACGCGGAGCGCATCGGGCGTCAGCAGGTCATCGGCGTCGACGGGCAGCACGTAGTCGCCGGTCGTCTCGCCAAGGCAGACGCGGAACGCGGGCATGATGCCCTCGTTCCGCTCGAGCCGCAGGACCCGCACGCGCGGGTCCATCGCCTGCAGGCGCGCGATGACGACCTCGGTCTCGTGGGCAATGGGCCCCTGCGCGAGCAGCAGCCACTCGTGAAAGGCAAAGTCCTGCGTGAAAAGCGAAGCCCCGAGCTCGTCGAGGTAACCCGCGTGGGTGCGCTCGTAGGCAGCGGTCATGACGCTGAGCGTCGGTGCGGCGGCTGGGCTCTGCGGGACGGCAAAGTTGGGGGCACGCTCCGCGATGCGGGCCTCGAGCCAGCGGTGGTACGGGGGCGGAGCGCCGGGGGTGACCGTCTCGACGCGGCGCTGGGCGTCGCGGAGGGCGCGGGTGCGCTCGGGACCGAGAAGCCGCTTGACCAGCGTGCGGGCGAGGCGGGTCGGGCTGTCGAACGGGCGGGGGGGCATCGGGTTTCGACGGGGCGCTCAGGCGCCGACGGTCTCGTGGCGCGTGCGACGCCCCACGACCACCCGCGCCGGCGAGCCGGCGTCGGCGGTGAGACGGTCGAGGTGCTCGCGACGGTGCTTGTCATGGACGGGGACGTACGCAGCGTGCGGATCGAGCCCCAGCCTGCGCGAGAGGAAGCGGTCCTCGGGAAAAACGTCGGCGTTCTCGCGGACGAAGTCCCGGACGAGCGCATCGGTGATGTACTGCTCGAAGTCGTCCATCGCGTCCGCGCGCAGGAAGGGGGAGTAGATCACCCGCCGCCCGTTGCGCCGCGCCTCCGCTCCGATCCAGGGGCCGAGCATCACCACCGGGATGTCCGCGAGCTGGGGCAGCATCTCCGCCAGGAACGCCGCATCGATCAGGCAGTGCTGGCTGGAGACCGCGCTCACGGAGCGCTGCTTGAGCATCGTCGCGAAGTAGCCCGGGTCGTCCGCGTGGCGCCCGCGATCCGGACAGTCGCACCCGCGCCCGAAACCGAAGACCGCCCCGGCCGCGACGACGTGCTGCGTCCGGTCGATCGTGCGCCCGCCGATCATGACCGTGTCGGGCCAGAGCTCGAAGTGGCCGATGGCTTCCCACGCCCACTCGTCGTCCGAGGGGATCATCCGGTCCCACGCGAGGTGGATCAGCCCGCCCCGGTCCGCCTCGGCGCGGGCGATCTCCGCGAGGGCGCTCGCGGTCTCGTAGACCGGGATCTCCGCGAATTCGTGGTGCGTCAGGCCCCCGGGCGTCCCGATGTGGCGAGGCGGAGCGTCGGGCGTGCGCAGCGTGACCGTGGTGATGGGGCGCGGGTGCTCCCGCTTGCGCCGGATCCACCAGTCGGGGGCGTTGTGGAACAGCGGACTCGGGATGACCTCGAACCGGCTCGCGCGGGGCTGCGCCGCGACGAACTTGCTGACCAGCTTGCGCTGCGAGTTGAAGACGTAGGGCTTGCACACCATGTTGCCCGAAGAGGTCGACGCCTCGTGCACACGCCAGGAGTAGACCACCTCCGGCACATGGACCGGGGTCTTGCCGTTGATCAGGAAACGGGTGAAGGTGTCCCAGTCGTGGCAGCCCTCGAAATCGGCGTCGTCGTACGCGCCGAACTTCAGCGCGAGCTCGCGGTCGATCGCGGTCTGGTGCGCGATGAAGCAGGAGTTGATGAAGAGCACCGGGTCCCAGTCGGACTTGAAGTACGCCTCGAACCAGACCTCACCCCGCAGCTTGTCCTCGTCGGTGTACAGGAGCGGCGGATAGTCGTGCTCGTGGATGTGCCAGGTGAGGATGCGTACCGCGTCGGGATAGAGGTAGTCGTCCGAGTCGAGCGGGAGCACGTAGCGTCCCGTCGCCCGCTCGAGGACAGTCCGCATCCCACCGATGATCCCCAGGTTCTCTTCGGCGCGGGTAATCTTGACCCGGGGGTCCTTCGCGATGCGCTCCAGCTCCAAGAGCGTCTCCGCGCTGGTCGTCCCGTTGTCGAGGATCACCCATTCGAACTCGGGGTGCCCGTGCTGGCCCTCCAGCAGGCTCTCCGCGAGCACGCGCAGGAAGTGGGGGTCCGTGTTCCAGACCGTCGTGATGAAACTCAGCAGGCCCGGCTCCGGGCGAGCGTGATAGAGGTTCGACCGCAGGACCAGCCGCTCCGCCTGGAAACGCTGGTACTCCCGGGCCCCGGGCTCGTGGGCCTTGAGCCACGTCCAGGCGCGCACGACCGACTTGGTCTTGAACTTCTTGACCGCGGGCACGCGCTGGGCGAGGGTGCGGATGAACGGCACGATCATCGGTGCGGGCCTTCCCCTCGGGTCCCGACCGGCTGCTGGGGCACCGATGCGGGCTCTCGGACGACAGGGGCCGGTGTCGCGTGGACCACCGGGCGGTCCGGCGTCGTGAGCCGGAGGAGTTCCGCCGCGGCGCGGTCGATGACCCCCTCGAGCGCGTCCTCCCATGATAGCGGGAGAACGATGCCGGGCCTCTCATCAGGGGTATTTGCGCCACTTCGGCGCTCACGAACCGCCCGGATCAGGGCATCCGCAACATCCTCTGGCGTCGGATCCACTACCAGAAAGTGGGGGGACAACGCGTCGAGCCGGGCCTGTGTCTTGGTCCCATAAGTATTCGTGACCACCCGGGCCCCGCACGCCGCGGCTTCCAGCGGGGGGTAGCTCGGGTGCGGGCTGAGCATGAGGCTGAGCAAGACATCGCAGCGACGCATGAGCCCCGCATACGCGTCGTAGCCCAGCCAGGGACTCGACCGGATCGCGACCCCGGGCGCGAGCGGGACTTCGGGCAACTGCTCCCCGATGAACAGGAGCTCCCAAGGTTCGTCCGCGAGCGCGCCTTGTTCCGCGGCGATCTGCAGGGCTTTGAGCCCGATCTCAAAGAGATTCCGCTGGGCGGTCAGGGGCCGGGCGTAGAAGAGCAGCGTGCGCTTGCCGCCCGACCGCCGGAGGTCGTCGGGCGTGGGGGGGTGGAAGCGGGTCGCGTCGACCGCTGGCTCGAAGACGAGGGCATCGCGTGCGAAGTCAGGGTCGGCGAACCGCCCGGCCTTCACCTCTTTCAGGTGGTCGGCCAGAAGCGAGGTGTTGACGATCGGGATGTGGTCGAATCCGTAGGAATTGAGCGCCAGCGCGTGCTCGGTGCCCCAGGCGTGCAGGCCCGGCTCGAAGTCCTGGATGGTGTAGAGGAACCGCTTGGCCCGGGTCTGGGCGAGGGCGGCCCGGGCCATGTGGGCGTTCCAATAGGCGGAGACGATGAAGGCGTCGTTCTCCCCGATGTGGAAGGGGACGCCCCGATCGTGGGCATCGTCGATCGTGATGGTGGGCAGGCCCTCGCCCAGGCCCGAGAGGGCCCGGACATGCTCGATGATGGGGTTCCAGTCCGCGTCGGGGGAGTGGTCCGTCGAGACCAGCCTCATGGGCAGGCCCGCCCGGGATGCGACGCGGGCCGCGATGTTCAGCAGCGTGTTGGGCCCGCCGGACATCGAACCCATGCCCACCACCGGGAGCAGCAGGTTGAGCGTCGGGCGACCCGCAAGGTCCGGGTGGGCCCGCACATGCAGCGGGCGGGCGTGGGCCATCGGATGGGGCACGCGGGGGGAATAGGGAAGGGCACCCGGGGCCTGGGCGGGCGCAGAGCCCAGGACGGCACCCCCCGCCGGGCTGGTCGGGGCTGGGGGCGGAGCGGACGAGAGCCCATCCGCGAAGCGTCGCAGGGCTCGGGCGAAGTCCTTGGGCTGGCGGATCGCGAACCCCAGGGCTCGCGCAGCAGCCCGGGCGGTGGCCCGCACCTGGGCGGCTTTCGAGCCCCGATTGGCGTTGGGTTGCGGCATTGGTGGGGAGCCTAGACCTCGCCCGCCCCGGTGCCGAGCGACCGGGGGTTCCCGAG
>DAIQNV010000016.1:26641-53170 GCA_036788215.1 Phycisphaerales bacterium
AGGTGCTGTGGCCGAGCGGTTGAAGGCGCCGGTCTTGAAAACCGGTGAACCCGTCAGGGTTCCGTGGGTTCGAATCCCACCGGCACCGTTGTTGGGCAACTTGTGGGGGACGGGTCTACTTCACCCGGTCCGTCGCCACATGGTAGTGGGGGTCTTCCGAAATATTGACCTCGACGAGGTCCCCGGCCTTGTCCAGCAGGCGCCGGCAGTCCTCGCTCAGGTGGCGGAGGTGCAGGCGCTTGCCCAGCTTCTGGTAGCGCTCCGCGAGCGCGTTGATGGCCTCGAGGCCCGACTGGTCGTAGACGCGGCTGAAGTAGAAGTCGATGACGACATCGTCGGGGTCGGTCGCGGGGTGGAAGAGCTCGCGGAAGCGGGGGACGGAGCCGAAGAAGAGGGCGCCGTGGAGCTGGTAGATCTTGCTGCCCTGCTCGTTGATCTGCGTGTCGGCGATGAGGTGCTTGCTCTTGTTCCAGGCGAAGACGACCGCGGAGAGGGCGACGCCGATGATGACCGCGGTGGCCAGGTCGTGCATGAAGACGGTGTAGGCCGCGACGACGACCATCACGAGCACCTCCGCGACCGGGATGCGCCTCCAGGTCTGGAGGGTGGTCCACTCGAAGGTGCCGATGACGACCATGAACATGACGCCCACGAGGGCCGCCATGGGCACCTCTTCGATGAGCGGGGCGAGGAAGAGGATGAAGGCGAGGAGCGCCAGCGCAGCGGTGATGCCCGAGAGGCGCCCGCGCCCGCCCGACTTCACGTTGATGAGCGACTGCCCGATCATGGCGCACCCGCCCATGCCCCCGAAGATTCCGCAGGTGACATTGGCGATGCCCTGGCCCACGCACTCGCGGTTGCCGTTGCCCCGGGTCTCGGTGAGCTCGTCGATGAGGGTCATCGTCATGAGCGATTCGATGAGCCCGACGCCCGCCAGGATGAGGGCGTAGGGGAGGATGATCCAGAGCGTGGCGAGGTTGAGGGGGGGCAATTCGAAGGTGAACCACGCGGGCATGGGCAGGCCACCCGCGATGCCGACCTCCGCGACGTCGACCGAGGCGATGGCGCGGTCGACCTCCTCGGGCGAGAGCGGGGCGAGCGAGGCGGGGGACTCGGGGACGATCGTCACGCCCGGGGGCAGCGTGCTCGCGGCCTGGGCGAGGGCTTCGACGGACTTCTGGTTCTGAGCCTCGGCGACCGCTGCGGCACGCGTGCTGTCGACGAGCATGTCCTTCACGGTGAGGACGGGCTTGGCGGCTTCCGCGCCCTCGGCGGGAGCGGGCGCATTGGCGTTGATGAAGAAGGCGACGAGCGAGATGACGAGGATGCCCGCGAGTGAGGAGGGGACCGCGCGGGTGAGCTTCGGCAGGAAAGCGATGATCGCCATGGTCGCCCCGACGAGGCCCAGCATGAGCCAGAGGCGCGTCCCTTCGAGGAAGTGCATCGCGCCGTCGGTGCCCAGCGTCTTGAAGCTGCCGGTCTGCGCCAGCAGGATGACGATCGCCAGCCCGTTCACAAACCCCAGCATGACCGGGTGGGGCACGATGCGGATCAGCTTGCCGAGACGCAGCAGGCCCACCACGAGCTGGATCAGCCCGCACAGGACGACCGCGGGGAAGAGGTAGCCGATTCCATAGTTCGCGACGAGCGAGACGATGACGACGCCCATCGCCCCCGTCGCGCCCGAGATCATCCCGGGCCTGCCCCCGAGGATCGCGGTCAGCAGGCAGATGATGAACGCGGCGTAGAGCCCGACGAGGGGCGGCACGCCCGCAAGGAAGGCGAAGGCCACCGCCTCAGGCACGAGGGCGAGGGAGACGGTGAGACCCGAGAGAATCTCGGCGCGGGGGGAGCCGGTGAGGGAGTTGCGCAGGTCGAAGATCCGCGGGCGCAGACGGACAAACTTGGGCAGACGGACGGTGATCTCGGACATGCGGCGGTCTCCGGCGTGCGATGCAAGGCAAAGAGGGCGAGTCTACGCGGCTCGCGGCGAACGATCACCGTTTGGGACGATGTGCAGCGCTTTCAGGCGGAAGCGAAGGGGTGACCTCGGCTACCGGTCGCTGAGATACGCAGCCGCCGCCAGGGCCTGGCGCTGCCACCGATGCTCGAGCGTCGAGACGGTGATCGTGAGCCCGGCGGCGGTCGCGGGCACGCTGTTCTCGAGCATCGAGGCCCGCACCCCGGGCAGAAAGAGATCCGGGTGAGCCGCAGCGATGGTCCCGAGGATCACCGTGTCGGGCTCGAGGATGTTCGCCAGAATCGCCACGAGCTGCCCGATCCTGCTCGCCGAGCGGTCCGTAACCCTCCTGGCAGCCTCATCGCTCGACGCAGCGAGGGCGCACACCGTGCGGGCGTCCGGGGGGCCCGCGTCGTGCAGAGCGGTCTTCTCCCCCGCCTGCAGGCAGCGCCGCGCCTCCGCCTCCGCGAGCAGCGCGATCCCCGGCCCGCTGGCGAAGCCCTCGATCGTGCCGAACGCGCCGAATCCCGGCGGGCCATCCTCCGCGATGCGCACGCGACCGACCTCGCCCGCGAAGCCCCGGGGCCCCTCGAGGACGCGTCCCCCGAGCACGATCCCCGCGCCGAACCCGGTCGACATCGTGAGAAAGACGAGGCCTTCGGACGCGTGGTGCCCGCCCCAGCGATACTCCGCGTACGCAGCCGCGTTCGCGTCGTTCATGCAGCGGGCGGGCGCGGGCAGTCGCGCCTCGGCCCACGCGCCGAGGTCAAAGTGGTGCCACGCCGGCATGTTCGGTGGCTCGAGGAAGCGCCGCGTCCGCCGGTCAAAGGGCCCCGGGCAGGCGATGCCGATCGCGTCGAGCGTCAGCGCGTGCTCGCGGGCCAGCGCCCGCAGGCGTTCCGCGGCATGATCGAGCAGGGGCCCGGGCGGGCCCTCGGTCGGCGCGTCCTCGCAGGCGAGGACCTGGCCCTCGACGGTGCCGAGGCACACCCCGAGCTTGGTCCCGCCGATATCAATGCCGCCAAGGGCCACGGGGGAGCTCCTGGAGCGGGCGTCAGCGTGCGGACCCGGCGAGCGTGGTGTCCGCCTTGCCCGCGTGGTCCTTCAGGAAGCTCACAACCGTATCCGCGACGTACGCCCGCTGCGCCTCGGTCAGCTCGGGGTAGATCGGCAGCGCGATCGTCTCCAGGGCCGCTGCTTCGGAGTGGGGCAGGTCGCCGACCTTGCCCCCGAGGAACGTGAAGCAATCCTGCAGGTGCAGGGGCACGGGGTAGTAGACCTCGTGCCCGATCGTGTTGTTCTTCAGGTGCTCGCGCAGGGGATCGCGCAGGGTCGCGGGCACGCGGATCACGTACTGGTTGTAGATGTGCCGCGTCTTGCCACCGGTCGCCGGCGCCGGCGTCCGCAGGGGCAGGCCCGAGTCATCGCTGAAGGGCGTCCCGCTCGTCGCCGCCCCGGCAGAAGCAAACCGCGCGTCGTAATCCGCAGCGTTCCGGCGCCGCGCCTCGTGCCACGACTCCAGGTGCCGCAGCTTCACCCGCAGCACCGCAGCCTGCAGCGCATCGAGCCGCCCGTTGAGCCCGACCTCGGAGTGGTAGTACTTCGGCTCCATCCCGTGGTTGCGGAGGCGCTTGATCCGCTCGGCGAGCTCATCATCGTCGGTGGTGATCATGCCCCCATCGCCGAAGCCCCCGAGGTTCTTGCTCGGGAAGAAGCTGAAGCAGCCCACCGCGCCCCGCGAGCCCGCCATCGCGCCCGTCGCGTCCTTCGCGCCGATCGCCTGGGCCGCGTCCTCGATCACGGGCACGCCCATCTCCTCGCCCAGCGCGAGCCAGGCGTCCATGTCCACCGTCTGCCCGAAGAGGTGCACCGGCATGAGCGCCGCCAGCTTGCCCTGCTCCTTGAGAGGCTTCGCCAGCGCCCGGGCATGGTCGATGTCCGCGTTGTAGGTGGCGGGATCGATGTCGCAGAAGACCGGGAACGAGCCGAGCCGCCAGACCGAGCCGGCGGTCGCGAAGAAGGTGTAACTCGGGCAGATGACCCGCCCGTTGTGCCCACCACCGCACCCGATGTTCATCGCCATGAGCGCGATGATGATCGCCTCCGAGCCCGACGCCACGCCGATCGCGTGCTTGGACCCGCAGTAGTCCGCGATCTCCTGCTCCAGGCCCGAGACCTCCGGGCCCATGATGAACCACTGGTCCTCCATGACCTTCTTCACCACCGGCTCGATCTCGTCGCGGAGCGTGGCGTACTGGGCCTTGAGGTCGAGCAGCGGGACGTTGATCGTGGTCATCTGGGCTCCCCGTGGTTGGCGATCGGGTCATGCATCGGCGGGGGCCGATTCGCGACCTTCGGGGATGGTAGGGCGGTCCGGCGTGATTTCGAGGCGCGCCACCCGCCCCGTTCGGGCTTTCCCGGGTGTCAGCCGTTCGCCGGGCCGGGCCCATCAACGCCCGCCGGGTCGAGCCCGTCGCGGAACGCGTCCCCGGGCTCGTCGTCGACCGGGTCCGTCTCGCCCCGGGGGTCCAGGGGCCCCCACTCCACGCGGCTGTGCCCGAGCAGCGTGCCCGTCGCGAAGGCAAGGTCGATCTGCGAGACCTCGTACTCCACGACCGCCCTGATCTCCGCGAGCTGGGCGTCCGCGAGCCGGGCGTCCGCGTCCAGGACGTCGGTGCTGGTCGAGCGACCGACGCCGAACTGACGCCGCTCCGCCGCCAACGTGCGGGCGCTCAGCAGCACCGCGCGACGCGCCGCGATGATGCGCTGCCAGCCCGAGCCGATGGAGTCCACCGCGTCGAAGACTTCCTGGCGGATCGCCTGGCGACGCGCATCCCGCGACGCGAGGCGCTGCAGGCGCGTCAGGACCGCCTGCTCGACCTGGCTCTCCCGCGCGCCGTTGCCCAAGGGGATCTCCGCGTTCAGCCCCAGGATCCAGTCCTCGAAGTTGTTCTCCGTGGTGCGGTTCAGCGACTCGTTGAACGTGCCCCCCAGCCCGTTGACGCGGTAGGTGTAGCTGAGCGCGAGCAGGGGCAGCGCCTGGTTCTCGCGGAAGGCGATCGTTGCCGCGTCCGCCGCCAGGCGCAGCTCCAGTTCCAAGAGCTCCATCCGCCGGTCCATCGCCGCATTCGCCAGCGCCGTCGGGTCGAGCTCGTACGCGACGGGGTCGGGGTCGCTCGTCGGGATCACGACCTCGTCCGTGTCGACGCCCAGGCCCGGGATGTTCATGATCCGCTTCAGGTCGCGCTGCCTCAGCAGCACCTCGTTCTCCGCGACGATGATCGCCTCGACCCGGTCCGCGACCCCGGATTCCGCCCGCACGACCTCGATCTCCGCCTCCTGCCCCGCGTCGAACCGCCTCCGGGCCTGATCGAGCTGCTCGAGCGCCACCTCGTACTGTTGGTAGCGCACCGACAACGCCTGTCGGGACGCGTACAGGCGCCAGTACCCCCGCTCCGCAGCCGCGATCTGGCGGATCACCTCCAGCCGCGTCTGCGCCACGGAGATCTGCCGGTCGTAGTCCGCGATCCTGATCTGGAAGCTGTTGGCCCGCCGGCCCGCGCCCCGCAGCAGGTTGTGGCTCAGGCTCAGCTCGAGGTCGGTCGTGTACGCGGGGTTGAGGGTCGCGAAGGGGTTGTTGTTCTTCACGCGGCTCATGGGGGCGGAGACCGAGAACTGCCCGCCCGTCCGCAGGGGCACGCGGAGTTCGGGGTTCAGAAAGTACGACCGGGCCTGGCTGCTCTCGGTCGTGAGCGCAACCGGCGAGTCGGTGTCCGCCGCCTGGGCGTTCACCGCGATCAGCGACTCGAACCGCGCCTCCTCCTCGTCGATCCGCTCGTTCGCGAGGACGGGGTTCACGAGCGCGACCCGCAGGTCGAGGTTGTGCTCCAGCGCCGAAGCCCGGGCCCGCTCGATGCTGAGCTCAACGGGCGCGCCCGCCTGGAAGGCCGCCCGCACCTGCTCCGCAGGCGTCGGTGCCCCCTCGGAGGCGAGCACCTCATCGGGCGTCAACCCGCTCTCGCGGTCGAGCTTCAGGGGCTCGATCGTGCTCAGGCGGGCGAGGCTGACGCGACGGTCGTAGTCGCTGTCGCTCCGGCCCAGTGGGCCCCCGCCCCCGCAGCCCGAAAGCGCGAGCGCCATCCCCGCGAGCGCGGCGAGCGCCACCGGCAGGGCTGTGGGACGGGGCAGGACAGGCGTGCGCCGGGCGGGGCGGGCATCGCGATCGTGGGGCATGGTCTCTCCGAGGAGTCGGTCCGAAGGGTGGTCTGTCATCGCCCGGCGTCACCCGGCGCCGGGCGGGAGGTGCGGTGGATGGCCCGGCTCATTCGTGCCGGAGCGCGTCGATGGGGTTGAGCTTGGCCGCCTTGATCGCCGGGAACATGCCGAAGATCACGCCGACGCTCGCGCTGAAGCCCAGCGCGAGGACCACCGCCCACGCCGGCACCTCCGCCCCGTCGAGGGGCATGTCGGGAATGTTCTTCAGCCCGATCACCAGCCCCTGTCCGATCGCCAGCCCGATCACGCCCCCGACGAGGCACAGCACGATCGCCTCGACCAGGAACTGGAGCAGGACGACCGGCGGGCGGGCGCCGACCGCCTTGCGCAGCCCGATCTCGCGCGTCCGTTCCGACACGCTCACGAGCATGATGTTCATGATCCCGATACCCCCCACGAGCAGCGAGATGCTGACGATCGCCACCGCGATCATCGCGATCACCGCCGCCATCGCGTTGAACTGATCGACGAAACTCTGCATGACCTGTACGCCGAAGGTGTTCTCGTCGTCGCCCTTGAGCTGCCGGTGCTTTCGAAGAATGAACTTCGCCTCCGCCTGCGCGTCCGCCGCCACCTCGGGCGACGCGATCTGGCACATGAACCAGGTCCAGGTGTACGGGTTCATCATCTTCGCGGTTTCGAAGGGGATGAACACCTCGCTGCGGCTCTCGCCGCCCCCGAACATTGGGCTCACCTCTTTCGTCTCGAGGACCCCCACGATCAGGAACCGGCGCCCGTTCAGCAGCAGGTAGTCGCCGGTCGGGTCCATGTCGAGCCGGAGCTCGTCGATCGCGACCTCGTTGATGAGGCAGACCTGCCGCTTCTGGTCGTTGTCGATCTTGCTGAGGGGCCGCCCGTAGATGACGCCCCGATCCTCGATGGTGTGCCACTCGGGCCAGACACCCTCGGCGCTCACGCCGCGCTGGATGCGCCGCCCGTAGGCGATGTCGACGCTCATGCTGCACATCGGCGTGAGCATGTCGATCGAGGGCGCGTTCTCGAGAAGCAGGTCCGCCTCCGCGATGGTGAGCTTCACATCGGTCCAGTTGATCGTGGTGCGGAGATCCTCCGGGACGGTGCCCCAGATCCACATCTTCTTCGCGCCGAAGCTCTCGAACTCCCCCAGCACGTAGTTCCGCATGCCGGTCAGACCGCCCACGACCGCGATGACCGAACCCACCCCGATGATGATGCCGAGCGCCGTCAGCATCGCACGCATCTTGTTCGCCCACACCTGCCCGATCGCCAGCATCACCGTCTGGACGAAAAGGCGGGTGAAGACGAACAGGGGCGTCAGGATGATCCCGAGAAACCCTCTCATGCGGTCGCTCCCTGCTTCGCGTCCCTTACGCCCCGGAACCCGGGCTCCGTCACCTCGACGACCGTCGGGCCATGCCCGCCCGCCCCGTCGGCGATCTCTTCGGTCCGATCCTCAAGGGGCGCGGGCGTCCCGTGCGCCTCATCGTCGACCATCCCGTCGGGCGTGTAG
Organism: Phycisphaerales bacterium; assembly: GCA_036788215.1. Lineage (GTDB taxonomy): Bacteria > Planctomycetota > Phycisphaerae > Phycisphaerales > UBA1924 > DAIQNV01. The sequence goes on from DAIQNV010000016.1 coordinate 34,366, forward strand.
CTCGACCCCCCGCGCCCCGAGGTCATCATCTTCACCCAGTCCCGGTGCACCGGGTCCTCCGAGGTCGGGTGGTCGGAGATGATCTTCCCGTCGCGCAGGCGCACGATCCGCTGGGCGTGCCCCGCGACATCCTCCTCGTGCGTCACGACGATGATCGTCTGCCCCTGGCGGTGCAGCTCCTTGAAGAGCTCGATGATCTCGACCGTCGTCGTGCTGTCCAGGTTCCCCGTCGGCTCGTCCGCCAGCAGGATGCTGGGCTCATTCACGAGCGCCCGCGCCACCGCGACACGCTGCCTCTGCCCGCCCGAGAGCTGGTTGGGCCGGTGCGTCATCCGGTCCTTCAGCCCCACCTTCTCGAGCGCCCGCTTCGCCCGCTTCCTGGCGCTGAACATGTGCCGGCTGCTGTACAGCATCGGCAGCATGACATTCTTCAGCGCCGTCGCGCGGGGCAGGAGCTCGAAGCTCTGAAAGATGAAGCCGATCTCCTCGTTCCGCACCTTCGCCAGCTGCGTCATCCCGATCTTGTGCGTCGGACGACCGTTGAGGACATAAGCCCCCTTCGTGGGCTTGTCGAGGCAGCCCAGGATGTTCATCAGCGTGCTTTTGCCGCTGCCCGAGGCCCCCATGATCGCCACGAACTCGTTGGGCGCGATGTCGAGGTCGATCCCCCGCAGGGCACGCACGCGTTCGTCCCCCACCTTGTAGATCTTCTCGAGTCGCCTGATCTTGATCGCGTGCACGCCCGCTCCCTTCGCCCGTCCGCCGCTGCCGGCCTTCCCACCTCGCCCCCGCCCTCAGATGAGCTCTCAGATCAGCCCTCGCTCGGCTCCGCGTCCCCGTCCGCCGCCCCACCCGAGGACTCGGTCGAAGACCCGCTCGCGTCTTCGCCATCCCGCTCTCCCGCCTCACCCTTCGCGGGCTTGGGGGCATCCATATCCCGGATCCGCTGCTCGTGCTTCATCTCGGGCAGCTCGCGGTACGGGCCCACGATCACCCGCTCGCCCGGCTCGAGGCCCTCCTCGATCACCGTGTGCGTCAGATCGCTGGGCCCCACCCGCACCGGCCGCATCATCGCCTTCCCGTCCTCCATCACGAAGACGATCGCCGCGTAGGTCTTGTTCTGATCGATCATCCCGTCCCCGCGGATCGCCTCGGGCAGGCTGTCCACGCGCTTGTCGGTGAAAACCGCCTGGCTCGGCACCTTCACGATGTCGAACAGCGTCTCCACCTCGATGTCCGTGCTCGCGCTCAGCCCGCTGAGCAGCGTCTCCCCCTCCGCCAGGTCCACCTCGATCTCGATGACGAAGAACCCCGTGCCCGAGCTCGATACCTGCCGCTTCAGCCCGATCCGCTTCACCGTCCCGGTGTAGTCGCGATCCGAGTACGCGTTGATGAACACCCGCGCCCTCTGGCCCTCGCGCACCGGCTCGATATTTGTCTCATCCACCTGCGCCTTGAGCAGCATGTCCGACAGGTCGGCGATCTCCATCACCACGCTGCCCGGGTTGTTCGTCGTCCCCACGATCACCGTCTCGCCCACCTCGGTGTTGAGGGCCGTGATCACCCCGTCGATCGGGCTCTCGATCACCGTGTTGCTCAGATCATCGTTCACCTGGTCGATGTCCGCCTGAGCCACCTCGATCGAAGCCTCCATCGCCCGAAGGTTGCTCCGCGCCTGGAGGTAGCTCGCCTCCGCTCCGTCAAACTCCGCACGCGTCACGTCGCCCGTCTCGAGGAGCTGCCCCAGCCGCTCGTAGGTCAGCCGGGCGTTGATCTCCTGCGCCTTGGCCCCGTCGAGCCGCGCCTCCTCGCTCCGCAGCCTCGCCTCCGCCGACGCCTTCCGAGCCACCAGGTTCTGCGGGTCCAGCCGGACCACCACGTCCCCCGCCTTCACCCGCTGCCCCTCGCGGAACGGAAGCGCCAGCACCTTCGCCGACACCTGGCTGCTGATCTTCACCAGCGTCTGGGGCTCGATCGACCCCGGCGCCGACACCGTCCGCGTCAGGTCGCCCAGCGTCGCCGCCTCCAGCTGCACCTCCGTGCCCTCACCCTCCGACCGCTGCCCCGTGAGCTGCGCCCGGAGCTGCTCGCCCACCTCCGTCGAGGTCACGACGAACACCCCGCCCGCAGCCAAAGCACCGAGCAACACGACGATCCCGATCAGCCATTTCCACACGCGACACCCCGCTCCTGATTTCAGATCGCCGCATCCGGGGGACCAGAAGAGTGGACACAACCACCCGGATTCCCACGCCGCACCGCCCCATAGCCACCAAACCCGCTTCGTCGGTGCCCTGGACCAAGCAGGAGCAGGGGCTTTCCCGGCCCGTCCTCCCTCGGATTCTACCGGACACACTTTCAGACGCCGCCCCGAAAGCCACCGGTTCCCGGGCTCCGCTGAGCCAGGCCGCCCACAGGATGCCGCCCGGGCCCGGGCCCGTCACCCGCCGGGGGTGCCAGCGTTCCCGAAACAGGGTCCGGCGGGTTTCTGATTGTCGCGCCGGAACACGAAAATCCGCTTGATCGGTGGCACCCCAGTGTGACATACTCAAAGAACAACGAACGGGCGGGCCCATCCGCCCCCCGTGTTGCGCCTTGTGGAGTAGAAAAAGGGAGATTCGACATGAGAAGCGTTCTCGCAGCTGCTGTCGTCGCGGCCGGTGCCGCCGCGTCGGCCAGCGCCTCCGTCACCGTGTTCACCGATCGCGCCTCGTGGCTCGCCGCCATCAGCGGCTCCACCGGCTTCGAGGACTTCAACTCGACCGCGGTTCAGTCGTTCGCCGACGGCCAGACCCTCAGCTTCGCCAGCGGGCTCAGCATCACCCGCGACGGCAGCCCCAACGGCGCCGACGGCGCCCTCGCCATCTCGCCGGGCAGCCAGTTCGGCAACATCGACGGCACCACCCACCTCGATGGCGAAACCGGCGCATCGCCCCACGAGGTCGTCCGCCTCAACTTCGCCGGCGGGCCCGTCTTCGCCTTCGGCGCGGACTTCACCAGCCCCTTCTCGGGCGACGGCATCGGCCTCCAGATCGGCAACGACCTCGTGCTGCTCGACTTCATCACCAGCTTCAACACCGGCTTCGCCGGCATCATCATCGACGGGGGAGGCTCGGTCAACGAGATCCAGATCGTCGGCAATCCCGACACCATCACCTTCCAGGAACTCTGGCAGGCCGACAACTTCCAGTGGGCGGTCATCCCCACCCCCGGCTCGATCGCGGTCATCGGTGTCGCCGGCCTCGCCGCCACGCGCCGTCGCCGCTGATCCCACCGCCTGAACGCTCGCGATAAAGACAAAGGGGCGCCGTCCGGCCGGACGGCGCCCCTCTTTCATGCGCGACAGCGACCCCGCGTCACACGCCCAGCTTCTCGCCCACGTACCGCACCACCGCGTCCAGCCCGATCCGCTCCTGGCTCGCGGTGTCGCGATCGCGGACGGTCACGGTCTGATCGCTCAGCGTCTCCCCGTCGATCGTGAAGCACACCGGGCAGCCCGCCTCGTCCATCCGGGCGTAGCGCTTGCCGATCGACTGCTTCTCGTCGAACTCGATCGTCCCGCGCCGCCCGAACGCCCGGCGCAGCTCCCCCGCCAGCTTCGCCCCGATCTCGGGCATCCCGTCCTTCTTCACGAGTGGGAACACCGCCGCCTTGATCGGGCTGATCCTGGGGTGGAACTTCATCACCACGCCGCTCGGCCGATCCGGGTCGGGCGTGAAGGCCTCGCACAAGGCCGCCAGGACGCCCCGCGTCAGCCCGCTCGCCGGCTCGATGACATGGGGCATGTACCGCTCGTTCCGCTCCTGGTCGAAGTACTCGAGCTTCGCCCCCGAGTGCTTCGCGTGCTGCGTCAGGTCGAAGTTCGACCGGTGCGCGATCCCCTCGAGCTCGCCGAACCCCGGGTGCGTGAAGGGCCAGCGGTACTCGATGTCCGCCGTCCCCGCGCCCTCCTTGGCATAGTGCGCCAGCTCGTCGCGGTCATGATCGCGCATGATCATGTTGCCCGCGCTCAGCCCGATCGACTCCCACCAGCTCTTCCGCGCGTGCTTCCAGAACTCGAACCACTTCACCGCATCGTCCGGGTGGCAGAAAAACTCCATTTCCATCTGCTCGAACTCACGGCTGCGGAAGATGAAGTTCCGGGGCGTCACCTCGTTGCGGAAGGCCTTGCCCACCTGCGCGATGCCGAAGGGCACGCGGACCCGCGTGGTGTCCAGCACGTTCTTGTAGTTCAGGAAGATGCCCTGCGCCGTCTCGGGGCGGAGGTAGACCTTGTGGTCATCGTCTTGGACGAGCCCAGCCCAGGTCTCAAACATGAGCTTGAACGGCGATGCAACACCAAGCACGCCTCCGCAGCGCGGGCAAGGATCCTGGAGCCCGGTCGCGTTGAGTTGCTCGGTCGCAAGGTGCTGCGCGATCTCGATCGGCGTCAGCGGAGCCTCAGGCTGGCCCTGCACGCGTGTCGCAAGCCAGCTGAGCGTCACCTCCGGGTTCCGGACCAAGGCCAGATTCGGAGCGAGCTTCTTCCCCTTCTTCCTCGCCCAGTTCAGGAGACGCTCCGTGTCAATCCCCCCGCTGTGCGGTGTGAACTCCTGCATCAGCGAGTCGAACCACTCGCTCGAAGTCACGACGATGTCCCAGAGATGGTCGGCCCGGACGAAGTGCCCGCACCCCGAGCACTTCCGCATCGGGTCGGCAAATCCCGCGAGGTGACCCGATGCGTCCCAGGTCTTCGGGTGCTGAATGATCGACGAATCGCACCCCACGATGCTCACCGGAGACCCGTCCGGCCCATCGGGAGGCATCAGCACCATGTCCTCCCACCACGCATCCCGGATGTTGTTCTTCAGCTGCGCGCCCAGAGGCCCGTAGTCCCAGAACCCGTTGATGCCCCCGTAGATCTCGCTCGCCTGAAAGATGAACCCACGCCGCTTGCACAGCGACACCAGGTCCTCCATCGATTTTGCCTCGCTCATCGCGCACACTCCGCCCGCCCGGGGCCCCTGGGTTCTCTTCGACGCCGCGATGGTATCGATCAACGCCGTCCGGGGCGTGCCCCGAAGCCCGCTATTCCACGAACCGCTTCACGCACACCGTGTCGTTCTGCCCGCCGAATCCGAACGAGTTGCTCAGGCACACGTCGATGCCGCCCGCGTCCCGCAGGTCCCGCGCCTGGTTGGGCACATAATCAAGGTCGCACTCCGGGTCCGGGTGCTGCAGGTTCACCGTGGGCGGCACCCACCCCGTCTCGATCGCCTTCAGGCAGGTGATCAGCTCCACCGCACCCGCCGCCTGGATCAGGTGCCCCAGCATGCTCTTCACGCTGCTGAAGCACACCCGCGGCGCCTGGCCCCCGAAGACCGACTTCACCGCCTTCGTCTCGATCCCGTCGTTCTCAGGTGTCCCCGTCCCGTGCGCGCTCAGGTACTGCACAGGCGGGCGCCCCCGCTCGTCGGGCTCGCTCGGGTTGATCCCCGCCTGCCGCAGCGCCGCCGCCATCGCCCGCGCCGCGCCCGCGCCCTCGGGGTGGATGTCCGTGATGCGGTACGCGTCCGCGGTCGAGCCGAACCCCGCGACCTCCGCGATCGGCGTCGCCCCGCGACGCAGCGCGTGCTCCAGCTCCTCGAGCACCACCACCCCCGCACCCTCGCCCATCACGAACCCCTCGCGCGTCTTGTCAAACGGGCGGCTCGCCGACGCCGGGTCCTCGCGACGCGTGCTCATCGCGGTCAGGCGGATGAACCCCGTCATCCCCAGCTGGTGGATCATGCTGTGCGCCCCGCCCGCCAGCATCAGGTCCGCGTCGCCACGCCGGATGATCTCCGTCGCCTCCCCAGTCGCCTGCGTGCTCGCGGCACACGCGGTCATGCAGTTCATCGCAGGCCCACCGAGCCCGAACGCCCGCGCCATATGGCTCAGCGTCAGGTGGGGCTCCTGCTCCAGCTCGCCGACCGTGGTGAACCGCTGCGCCGCCAGCTCCATCCAGGTCCCGTGGTCGATGTCCCGACGCTCCGCGTTCCAGCTCTTCACATTCACATCGACGAAGCTCTCGTAATCGAGCGCCCCCTCCCCCGAGCCCATGTACACGCCCGCCTGCTCGAGGTCGATGTCCGCCGTCAGCTTCCCCGTCCGGTCGCCCAGCCCCGCCCGCACCCACGCCTGCGCCGCCGCCGCGAGGGCAAACTGCGTCCCCCGGTTCGCCCGCGTGTGGTTCACGCACGCCTCGTCCATGAAGTTGAACAGCTCGAAGTTCTTCACCTCAGCAGCGAAGTTCGTCGCGAAGGTCTCCCCCTCGAACCGCGTGATCGGCCCGACCGCGGTCGCGCCGGCAAGCAGCTTCGTCCAGACCGAATCGACATCCGCACCCAGGGGCGTCACCCACCCCATCCCCGTGATCACCACGCGCCGTCCGGCCACCAGGGCACCTCCGTTCGCTGCTTCCCGTGCTGAAAATCGGGAGCGGGCCCGTCTCCGGGCCCGCCCGCGTCCATCACTCGGAACGATCAGTTCTCCGACTCGGACTCGGACTCATCGCCCTCGTCGTCGTCCTCGTACTCGTCGTCGTCGTCTTCCTCGTACTCTTCCTCGTCGGTCTCGCCACGCGGCTCGCGCAGCTTGTCGGGGTTCAGGACGCGCACCAGCCCGTCCTTCAGGCGACGCTCGCCGAAGTTGATGATCAGACCCAGCTCCAGGTCCGCAGCACGCAGCTGCGCCCGAAGCTCCGAGCGGGGCTGCATACCGATATCCGTGTGCTCCGCCATCAGCTTCACGAGGAAACGCGTCCCGATGAACAGGTCGCAGCTCACCTTCGCCACCACCTCGCCGTCGAACTCGACGTCGAACGCGTGGTCCTTCGTGAATGCGATCTCCTCCGCCTTCAGCTCGATCGCCAGCGCGTTCTTGTACGCCTCAATCGGGTAGCCCGGGCCCAACTCCTTGTGCACCTCGATCGCGCACCCGATCACCCGACGGCTCAGCTCCGTCAGCTGCGGGTCAAGGTCGCTCAGCGGGACCCCGCGACGACCGCCCCGGTCACCGCCCCGGTCCCCACCGCGGTCGTCCCGCCGGTAGTCATCACGCCGGTAGTCGTCGCGCCCGCCCCGACCGCCGCCGCCGCCGCCGCCACCACCATGTCCGCCACCGGGCCCGCGTCCACGCCCGCCGTACCCACCGCCCCCGCCGGGGCCGCGCCTGTAGTCACCATTCACAGCGAATTCTCCAAGGAGTGTTGTGCACCGGGTTCACCGGGCGGTCCGCCGCCCGCGTGCCCCTGCCGGACCGGGGCGACCCCCGCGACCGGACCCAAGTTGTCCAAGACCCCCGCGCGCCGCCCGCCGCCCGTCGGGATACTCGCCCGATCGAACCACGAAGGCCCGGGGGCCCGAAGGCCCAAACGAAGCGCCGCCCGACGCCGCGAGATCCGCGGCCCCTTCCGGACGGCAAACCATCGAGCGACCGCTCCCGCGGACGCCGACACCAACGCTCCCCCCGACCCCAGCATTCTCTCCCCCAGTCGCCCCCGGCACCACCCCATTCCGCCGGAAACGACCGATTCCTATCTCAGGCCCGCTTCAGCACCACCGCCGCCGCCTGCCCGCCCAGCGAACCCACGCACACCAGGACGTGCCCGAGCTCCGCCCCCCGGCTCTCCCTCGCCCCCGCGTCGAGCCCCGCCAGGGGCCGCCCCGCGTGCGCACGGGCCGGCAATCGCTGCTCGCGCACGCACAGCGCGCCCGCCGCGACCTGCACCGCCCCGTGCCCCGCGGAGCACAGCCCCACATACGGGGTCAAGGTCACGAGGGGGATCGACCCGAGCCCATCCCCGAACACCGCCGCCAGCGCCCCCGCTTCGAGAGCATCCAGCACCGGCACGCCCACCGCCCCGGGAACGATCGCGTCGATCGCCTCCGGCCCCACGCCCGCGTCCGCCAGCGCCCGCGTGATCGCCCGCTTCAGCCCCCGGTCCGCCGGCAGGCCCCCCGGGCCCTTCGACCAGTCGATCTCGGGCGCCGCGTCAAACACCCCCGGGAACTGGTAGGCGACCGACTGCCCCGCACCGAACCCCGCGATCTCCGCGTACACGCCCGCGCCCCGCGCCAACGCGTGCTGGGCCTCTTCCGTGATCACGATCCCCGCGCCCTCCCCGATCAGGCTCCCGGGCGACCCGGGGTCATAGGGCCGCACGACCGCCCGCCCGTCCTCCGCGCCGCGCACATGGGCCAGGCGCTTCGCAAGGTCCGTCCGCACCACCCCGTGCAGGTTCACCTTGCTCTCCGCCCCGCCCGCAAAGCACGCGTCCGCGTCCCCCCGCTCGATCACCCGCGCGCTCTCCCCGACGCTGAGCAGCCCGCTCGCCTCCGCCGCGAGGATCGTGTTGCTGGGCCCCTCCGCCCCATGGATGATCGTGACGTGGCACGCCAGCATGTTGGGCAGGTACTTGAGCATCCACAGGGGGGGCAGGTTGTTCATCGCCCCGTCGCCCCCGTTCACCGACCCCCATTTCCGCCAGCTGAACCGACCGTCCTCGTCCACGCTCGTCGCCAGCGCCGCCGCGGTCTCCACCGTGTCCGCCGCGATCAGCCCCGCCCCGATCTGGCACCCGAGCCGCGCCCCTTCCAGCCGGAAGCCCTCGGTCACCGCCCGGTCCCCGGTCTCCCCGCTCCCTCGCGTCACCAGCCCCGCGTCCCCCGCCGCGAGCTGCGCCGCGACCACCGCCAGCTCGATGTCCCGCGCCATCACCTTCGTCGACTTCCGGTAGCTCTTGGGCACCAGCGTCCGGATGTCAAACTCCGGCACCACCCCCGCGAGGTCCGTCGGGAACGCAGACGCGCTGAACCGCTCCTGGCGCACCACCCCCGTTCGCCCCTCGACCAGCCCGGTCCAGAATGAGCCCGTGTCCACCCCGAGCCCCGAGGTGCAGCCAACGCCGGTGATCACTACACGTCGTCGCATGAAGCCGCGAGTCTATTCGACCGCTCCCCCTCCGACCACGCGACCCCCCGCCGAGACCCCCGCCGAGGACCAAGCGCCGCCACAGGCCCACTGATCCCGCCCACGATTCCAGCCCGACGCCCCGGCCCGCCGATCCACCCTCACCGTGACAAGACGCCAGCCCCAACGACCCGCCGCCCCCCTCGCCCGACCCCCGGGCGATTTCATGGGAGGCGTCCTCGCCCGCTGGCTCCTCCTCTTTGCGGGTCTCGCGATGATCTCCGCCATCGTCCCCACCAGCGCCAACGACGACCTGCTTGTCGCCCGCGCCCACCGAGACGCCGCGATCGCCGACGAACGCCACCGCCTCGAACGCATCCGGCGTCACAAGCAATTCCTCGCCGCCATCCGCGCCGAGGACCCCACCCTCATGCGGACGCTCGTCCAGACCCAATTCCACGCCGGCATGGGACTCTCCCCAATGCCGGGGGGTTCCGGGCCCGACCGCGAACGCGACGCCACCTTCTGGGCCCACCTCGAGCCACCGCCGCCTCACACACCGGGCCGCACCGCCACCCTCGCCCGCTATGGCCCCTTCACCGACCGCCCCGACACCCTGCTCGTGCGCCTTTCGACCCATGAGCGCTACCGACTCTGGATCCTCGCCGCCGCCAGCCTCTGCGTCCTGGGGGGCCTCCTCCCCGCCGCTCGGAACTACCGTTCCGCGTGAGCACCGCTCCGCCCAACCCCGTTTCCCCCGATCCCGCGGAGGAGCCCGTTTCGCTCACCTTCCGGCGTCGCCACCGCCTCACCCATGCCCGCGAGTTCGAGGCCGCCTTCGCCGCCAGGCTCCGCAAGTCCGCAGGCCCGCTCACCATCTTCCTCTGCCCGACCGACCGCCCCGAGCCCAGGCTCGGGCTCTCGATCGGGCGGCGCGTCGGCAACGCGGTCGTCCGCAACCGCCTCAAGCGACAGATCCGCGAAGCCTTCCGCCACCTCCGCGCCGACCTGCCCGCACCCCCGGCCGGCGGCGCCTACGACCTCGTCGTCTCCGCCCGGGCCCACGCCCCCTTGCCCCACGCCCGCTACCGAGACCTCCTCGCCGACGCGGTCCGACGCGCCGCGACCGAGCACGACCGCCGCGAGCGCAAGTCCAATCCCACGCAGGACGCCCATCACCCATGAACCGCGTCCCCTCCGATCTGGGCCCCATCGCCCGTCTGGCGAACCTCCCCTTCCTCGCGGCTATCTGGGCCTACCGCTTCACGCTCAGCCCGCTCGTCGGGCGACAGTGCCGCTTCGAGCCCACCTGCTCCCGCTACGCCCTCGAGGCCTACCGCCTCCATGGCCCCCTCCGGGGCACGCGTCTCACCGTCGCCCGCCTGCTGCGATGCCACCCCTGGCGCCCCGGTGGCTACGACCCTGTCCCCATCCCGGGCGTCGATCCGGCCACCCGGGAGGCGAATGTGCCCGAAACTGACGCCAACCCCCGGTAATCACCCGGGTTTCTGGGCTCGGGGGAGGTCATCGCCCGAATGGTTAGATAGCATTGACTAAGGGCCCTGACGGCCCCGAGGACGCCGATACCCCATGAGCCGGCTCCCCGCCAGCGAGAGACGCCAGCAGCTCCTCGACCGCGCGGCCGAACTCTTTGCCCGCCATGGCTTTGCACGCGCGACCACCAGCCAGCTCGCCAAGGCCGCAGGGGTCACCGAACCGATCATCTACCGCCACTTCGCCTCCAAGCGCGACCTCTTCATCGCGCTGATCGAGCGCACCGGCAAGCGCACTCTCAGCATGTGGGAGCAGCACCTCGCCGACGCGCGGGACCCCGCCGACCGCGTCTACCGCTTGATCAACGACAACCCGATGGTCACGCGCGAGAACCGCGACGCCTACCGCGTCGTCCTCCAGGCCATCAGCGAGGTCGAGGACGACGAGGGCATCAAGGCGGCGCTCGACCACCACTTCACCTCCGTCCACCAGTTCTTGGTGAAGGAACTCACCGAGGCCCAGGCCGCCGGTCGGGTCCCCGACCGGTTCAGCCCCGAGGTCCTCGCCTGGACGATGATCTCCGTGGGCCTGGGCTACGGGGTGCTCGTCGCGATGGGCATCCCGGGCGCCGGGCGCGACGCCAAGGGCGCGCACGTCCGTGATGCCATCGCAGCCGCGCTGATCAACGATCCGACACGCTCCGATTGACGCCCCGAAAGCCCGGCTGTACACCCCAGTCGAAAATCCGACAAACCGGACCGATTTGACTTTCCTTGCTATCGGTTCGCAGCTAATCTTCGCCACTCATCACGCGAACCCCGGGCGCACGCATGGGTGCGACCGCGAGGGCCGCTTCACGCAACGCCGGCTGTTGCCGGCTCGATTCGGGGGAGGTTCCGTCATGGAAAAGCGCACGCAGTGGAAGGGCTGGGAACTCCCGGCGCACCTCACGAACATCCTTGAAAAGGCCCCTTCTGTCACGGTTGCCCACTCTGCCGACGAGCTCGTCCAGCTCGCTGTCCGCGACGCCGGCCCCGACGGTCTGCACCGCGTCGCCTACGACCTGCCCGATGGGCGCAGCGTCGAAGAGGCGCATGTCGGGCGCGTCAAGAACGGCGTCGCCGCCAATTACCTCGAAACTTATATGCGCCGCCGCGACCCCGACTGCATGGTCATCGGCGACGAGCGCCCCACCAACAAGCCAACTTATAAGGAAAGGTTCGGCGAGCCCTTCGGCAAGACCCGCGAAGAGACCTTCGCCTGGCTCGCCACGCAGCACCTCGCCGTCTTCCCCTTCACCGCCGGTGGCGGCGATGAGGGCCTGCCCGCCCTCGCGGTCGCCCCCGCCAACGCCGGCTTCTTCGCGCTGGGCCTCGCCATGCTCCAGGGCATCAACAGCGAGGAAGAATCCGGCGAAGGCTTCACCCCCGGCGCCATCATCTACACCGCACCGCCCTTCCGCCACACCCACTTCAAGGGCCGCCAGATCGTCGTGCACGACCGCTCCGAAGGGCTCCACGAGCTCTTCAGTTACAACCTCTACCCCGGCCCGTCGGCCAAGAAGGGCATCTACGGCGTCCTTCTTAACGTCGGCGAGAGCCAGGGATGGACCACCGCCCACTGCTCCACCGTCCGCGTCCGCACGCCCTACGACAACGAGACCGTCTTCATGCACGAGGGCGCCTCCGGAGGCGGCAAGAGCGAGATGCTCGAGCATGTCCACCGCGCCGACGACGGACGGCTCGTCCTCGGCGAGAACACCATCACCGGCGAGCTGCGTCACATCACCCTCGCTCGCGGCTGCGAACTCTCGCCCGTGACCGATGACATGGCCCTCTGCCCGCGGCGCATCCAGACACGCGAAGACGGGCAGAGAAAGCTCACGCTGACCGACGCCGAGGACGCCTGGTTCGTCCGCGTCAACCACATCAACCGCTACGGCGTCGACCCGCACCTCGAGCGCCTCACCGTCGATCCGGGCGTGCCCCTGCTCTTCCTGAACATCGACGCTGCCCCGGGCGCGACCGCGCTCATCTGGGAGCACATCGAGGACGAGCCGGGCAAGCCCTGCCCCAACCCACGCGTCGTCATACCGCGGGCCGCGGTCCCGGGCATCGTCAACGGGCCCGTCACCGTCGACGTCCGCTCGATCGGCGTCCGCACGCCCCCCTGCACCGCCCAGCACCCGAGCTACGGGATCCTGGGTCTCTTCCATATCCTCCCGCCGGCCCTCGCCTGGCTCTGGCGCCTCGTCGCGCCGCGTGGGCACGCGAACCCCTCGATCGTGGACAGCGAGGGCCTCTCCAGCGAGGGCGTGGGCAGCTACTGGCCCTTCGCCACCGGGCGCCGCGTCGACCAGGCCAACATCCTGCTCGAGCAGGTGCTCTCGACGCCCGACACGCTCTTCACCCTCGTGCCCAACCAGCACGTCGGCGCGTGGAAGACCAGCTTCATGCCCCAGTGGCTCATGCGCGAGTACCTCGCCCGGCGCGGGTCCAACCCCTTCAAGCCCGAGACGCTGCGCCCCGCCCGCTGCCCGCTCCTGGGTTATGCCCTCCGCACCCTCCAGGTCGAGGGCACCGTCATCCCGCACTGGTTCCTTCGCCCCGAGACCCAGCCCGAGGTGGGCGAGGCGGGCCACGACGCGGGCGCCGAGCAGCTCCGCAAGTTCTTCCACAACGAGCTCGACCTCTTCCTCGTCGAGGACCTGCACCCGATCGGTCGGAAGATCGTGGAAGCCTGCAAGGACGGCGCCACCGTCGCTGACTACGAGGAACTGAGCACCCATTCCCCCTGGCTCGAAACCGCCCGGTAAACCCGCGCGGGAACACCGGAGAACCCCGGGAGATCGACAGAGCGCCCGCGCCGCACCGGTGGCGGCGCGGGCCCGAAGGGCGCTACCGAGCGCAAAGACCAGCCGGGTGCCGTGGTCTCGCGAGCCGAAGGCGAGCTAGGCCACGAACGCGAGCGTCCGCCCGAAGGGCGCTACCGAGCGCAAAGACCAGCCCTAGCCTCATCCCGTGCCCTACTTCGACAACAACGCGACCACCCGGCCCCTCACCGAGGTCGTGGACGCGGTCCGCGCCGCGCTGACCGACCACTGGCACAACCCCAGCTCTGTCCACCGCCCGGGCCAGACCGCGCGCCACCATGTGGAGCTCGCCCGCACCGATCTCGCACGCCTCCTGGGCGTGAAGCCACGCGAACTCGTGCTCACGGGATCGGGCACCGAATCGATCGACCTCGCGATCCGGGGCGTCCTCGGCGCGTCGAAGAGGCGGGCGATCGTCACGACCGAAGTCGAGCACGCCGCGGTCCGCGACCTCGCGGAGCACCTCGCCGGGACCGGCATCGAGGTCCGCTGCCTCCCGCTCGACGGCGCGGGTGTCGCGATCGCCGACGCCCTGCCGGACCTCTTGGCGGACGATGCGGTCGCGCTCGTGAGCGTGCAGTGGGCCAACAACGAGACGGGCGCGATCATGCCCGTCGAGGCGATCCACGCGCACTGCCGCGCGAGGCGCGTGCCCTTCCACTGCGACGCGACGCAGTGGGTCGGCAAGCTGCCCATGCCCACAGAGCCCCCGTGCGACCTGCTCTCCGCCAGCCCGCACAAGTTCCATGGCCCAAAGGGCGTGGGCCTGCTCTGGGCCCGGCGCGGGCTCGCCTACCGCCCCGTCCTGCACGGGTCGCAGGAACTGGGCCGGCGCGGGGGCACGGAGAATGTCGCCGGTATCCTGGGCGCCGGAGCCGCCGCCAGGGGCGCGCTCGAGTGGCTGGAGCATGACGCCGAACGCACCCGCCTCGCGTCGCTCCGCGACCGCTTCGAGCGTGCGGTACTCGACCGCTGCCCGGACGCGGCGGTCAACGGACCCACATCGCCCGACGCCCGCCTGTGGAACACGACCAACATCGGTTTCCCGAGGCTCGAGGCGGAGATGCTGCTGCTCGCCTTCTCCGAGCGGGGTCTGTGCGCCAGCGCCGGAGCCGCGTGCAGCTCGGGCAGCCTCGACCCGAGCCCGGTGCTGCTGGCGATGGGCATCCCCGAGCAGGTCGCGCACGGGTCGATCCGCTTCAGCCTGTCGCGGTTCACCACGGACGCGGAGATCGACGAAGCGATCGCGATCGTCGCCGACTGCGTCGAACGCGCCCGAGCGATGATGCCCTGACTCAGTCCGCCCGATCGGTCCGCCGGAACCGCACCGACTCCGCGGTCTGGTCGGTCGGCGTGGCAGCGGTGGGGGGCTCGCCCCCGGGCGTCGGTTCGATCTTGGCCTGCGCCGTCGCAGCCGGAGCGGGCCTCGTCGCGCCGAAGTGCGCCGTCACGCCCTCCACATCCTCCGCGAGGCGCTCCCGCGCCAGGTCCGACTGTTCGATGATCATCTTCGCGTCGCGCACCGCGCGGAGCAGCGTGCGCTTCACGCCCTCGCCCGCCTTCACCGCCTCCGCGAGCACCGGGTCGCTGGCCACTGCCTGCGCGTCCTTCACGAGGGCCCGCGCCGCCTCGACCTGCGGTGAAAGCTCCGCGAGCACCTTCGCCAGCGACTGGCCGGACACCTCCGCCTCGGTGAGCGCTGCGCCGATCCTTTGCTCCGCCTCGTCGACCGCGGGGCCCATCGTCTCCGCGAGCGACTCGGCCCTGGTCAGGCGCTCCGCGAGCGTCGCCTCGATCGCCTCGATCCGCGCCGCGGTCTTCTCCACACGCGTGACCGCGCCGTCGATCCGCCCGGTGATGGAGTGGCTCAGCTCCTGGGCCCTGGCGAGCGCCTCGCCGAGGCGCGTGCCGACCGCTGCTGCCCGCTCGGTCGCCGCGTGGATTTTCTCCTGCACGATCTCATCGATCTGCCGGGCGATCTTCGCCTCGAGCTCCGCCCGCTCCGTCGCCTTGGCGAGCGCCGCCTCGATCCGCGTGAGGCGCTGGTCGATCGTGGGGATCAGCCGGGCCCCGGTCTCGATCTGCTTACGCAGTTCGCCCGCAGCGTCCCGCATCGACGCCAGATGCCGGTCGGTGTCGGACCCGGTGCGGACCAGGGCCCGCCCCGCGCTCGCCGCATCCTGGATCAGCCGGCGCAGGTCCCCGCTGAACCGCTCGAACGCCCCCTGGTCCACCACCCGGGGGGTCAGGAAGATCTCCTGCTCCGCCCGCTCCGCGTCGAGCCGGTGGGCGTCGTGCGGGCCGGTGTCGAGGTCGATCGCCACCGGTCGGGCGGCGCGCACTTCGGGTTCGGGGGCGTTGGGCATGAGCCCAAGATCGGTTCCCGGACCCGGGGGCCTTCAGTGCGAACCCTCCAACGGGACCCCCAATCCCGGAGCACCCGCCACCCCGACCTACCATCCCCCATGCCCCGCGCCCGACGCCAGAACGCCCCGAGCCGGGGGTCCCTACCCGAAGAACTCACCGACGCCGCCCGCGGCGAGCGCCTGCAGCGCGTCATGGCGGACGCTGGCGTCGCCAGCCGGCGCGCCTGCGAGGAGATGATCGAGCAGGGCCTCGTCGAGGTGAACGGGCACCTCGTGACCGAGTTGCCCGTCTGGGTAAACCCCGAGGTCGACACCATCGTCGTCGACGGACGCCCCCTGCGCCCGAGGGAGCGGATCGTCTATGTGCTGCTCAACAAGCCCACCCGCACGCTGACGACCGCCAAGGACGAGCCCGGGTCGGAGCGCCGGACGGTCGTCGACCTGGTGGACCACCCGGAACGGGCGAGGCTGGTCCCGGTCGGGCGCCTCGACTACGACACCACGGGCCTGCTGATCCTGACCAACGATGGCGACCTCGCCAACCGCCTGACACACCCTCGATACGGGGTGTCCAAGACCTACAGAGCGACCGTCAAGGGCCGGATCGACCCGAACGCGATCGGCGAACTGGAAGAGGGGATCTACCTCGCCGAACGAAAGGCGGGCCAGACCGTCGGCGGGGCGCGCACCAGCCGAGTGGAGTTGCGGGTGATCTTTGTGGACCGTGACAAGACGATCCTCGAGATTACTCTGCGTGAGGGGCGGAACCGTCAGGTGCGCCGCATGCTGGCAGCGGTGGGCTACCCGGTGAAGAAGCTCGAGCGCATCGCGATGGGCCCCCTGAGCCTCAAGGGCGTCGCCCGGGGCGCGTGGCGGGAGCTGACCGCGCCTGAGATCAAGTCCCTGAAGCGGGCCGCCGCGGCGTCGGACCCCGAGAAGACCAGGAAGCCCGCGAAGGCCCGGACGAAGCCTTCGCCCGGACGCGAGCCGGGGGGCAACGGATGACGGGCTGGCTGCGGCGCCTGACCGGTCGGCTCAAGAGCGAGCGCGAGGAACTCTGGCGCGTCGTCGAGGTCGTGCGTCTCGGGCTGCGCCGGATCTGGCAGTCGGGCCTCCCCCGGATGGCGGCTGCTTTGAGCTACCGCACGATTTTCAGCCTGATCCCGGTGCTCGTGGTGGCGGTGGTGGTGATCGGGTCTTTCGCGAGCGAGGAGCAGCTGCGGGGCCAGGTCGACCGGCTGGTGTCGTTCGCGGGGCTCGACACGATCGTGGTCGATGATCCGCCAGCACCCGATGAGGTACGTTTCCAGGCGAAAGACCGGGGTGAGGACGATGAGGCTGAGGGAGACGTTTCCCCGGGCGCTTCCGGGGAACAAGTTCCGGGAGACGGGGATCGGGACGGGGTCATCGAATCGAACGAGACCCCGATCTCCCTTTCGGGTGACCCCGATGCGGGGGGGTCGGGCGCGGAGCAGCGCCTCGACGAGTGGATCACGGATCTGGTGACGCGGGTTTCGGGGATCCCGTTTGGGGCGCTCGGGGTGGTGGGCGTGGGGTTCCTGGTGTACGCGGCGCTGTCGATGCTGATGGAGCTCGAGCGGGCGTTCAACCAGATCTACGGGGCGCCGCGGAGCCGGAGCCTGGCGCAGATGGTGGCGGTGTACTGGACGGCGCTGACACTGGGGGTGGTCTTCCTGCTGGGGACGTTCTACGCGGGGGACGCGGTGGCGAACTGGGCCACGAGCCTTGGGGCGGAGCGGTCGGCGGACGGGACGGCCAACGGGTCGGGCTTCGTCAGCCGGCAGGTGCTCGAGGTGCTGATCAACCTGGTGATCAACACGAGCCTCTTGCTCTTCGTCTACACGACGGTGCCCAACACGCGCGTCGCGGTGCGTCCCGCGATGGCGGGGGCGGCGATCGCGGGCGTCGCGTGGGAGCTGGGCAAATGGGGGTTCACGCTGTATGTCAAGAACTTCACGGGGGGGCTCGAGCAGATCTACGGGGCGATCGCGATCATCCCGCTCTTTCTGCTGTGGGTGTATGTCACCTGGATCATCGTGCTCTTCGGGCTGCAGGTGGCGCACGCGGTGCAGACCTTCAGCAGCTGGGCGGTGACGGTGGAGTCCGACGATGCGCCGCGGATCGCGGACCCGGCGCTGATCCTGCCGGTCGCGGTCGCGGTCGCGAAGCGCTTCGGGCGGGGCGAGACCACGCGGGCCGCGGATGTCACGCCCGACCTCGGGAGTGATGATCGCGTCGTCCGCCTGCTGCTCGACCGTCTGTGCGAGGCGGGGATCGTCCGGCGGGTCGATGACGGCGCGGACGCGGACGTGTACACGCTGGCGATGCCGGCGGAGGCGATCTCCGCGGCGCGGGTCCTCGGCGCGGGCGAGTCGCTGACGCGGACGAGCGCCCCGAGCGCCCGCCTCGTGCACGAGCTCGCGGCGGCGAGGCGGGCGGTGCTGGGCGAGCGCACGCTCGCGGAGGTCGCGTCGTCCGGGCTCCATCCGGACGCCCAAACGGACCCCACCCTGCTCACGAAGGGGCCTGCGGGGAGCCCGGCGACCGCCTGAGCGGTCCCCGGGGTCTCTACGGGAATTTTGGGGCCCGATCGCCCGCTCGGGCTGGATCGGCGGGCCCGGTCCGCCGACCCACACTTTCCGGACGCGTTGCGACGAATCCTGAAGGTGGACCGCCTACGGTTCCCGCCCAACTTCTCATGAAGCCGGAACGACTTACCGAATTCTCGATCTACCTGGACCAACGCCCCGGCGAGCTGGCGGGGGTTCTGGACGTTCTGGGTGCCGCGGGGATCGAGATCAACGCCCTTTCCGTCGCGGAGCACAACGGTCGGGGTCTGATCCGCCTGGTGGGGGAGCCCCTGGACGCGTTGCGAGCGGTGTGCGAGAGCCTGACGGAGTCGGGTGTGGGCCCGGTGGTGGAGTCCGCGGTGCTGGCGGTGCGGATCGACGATCGCCCCTCGGCCCTGCGTGACCTGACGACCGCGATGGCGGACCGGCGGATCAACGTCCGCTATGCCTACCTGTGCCCCGGGCGGGCGGGGAGCCCGACGCTGTGCGTCTTCCGGGTGGATGACCTCGAGGAGGTGATCCAGCAGATCGAGGCGATCGACTGGCCCGGG
>DAIQNV010000017.1:0-23419 GCA_036788215.1 Phycisphaerales bacterium
AGCCTCGACAGAAGGATCGCCATCAATTGGCACCGCTCCACGAGGCTGCTCAGGTCGATCCACTCGTCGGGCGTGTGCAGGCCCCCGCCCCGGACGCCCAGGGTGTCGATGGTGGGCAGGCCGGCGTCCTGCATGATGTTGCCATCGCAGACGCCCCCGGTGCTGGCGAAGGGGAGCTCCTGGCCCAGGTCTTCCGCGACGGCGCGGGCCTTCAGGGCGAGCGCTTCGGTCGCGGGGATGAGGGGCTTGGCGGGGCGGTTGAAGCTGGTGAAGACCTCGACGCCCGGGATCGCGTTGGGGTCGGTCGCGAGGGAGGCGAGGGCGGACTCGATCTGCTCGCCGACCTGTTTCGTCGGGAAGCGGGCGTTGCCCCAGGCCCGGGCGCGGTCGGGGACCGCGTTGGTCGCGGTGCCTCCCTCAAGGGGGCCGACGCTGACGATCTTGCCCTGCTCGAGCTCGGGCATCCGGCCGATCTCAACGAGGCACTGGGCGAGTTTCGTCACGGCGCTGACGCCCTTGTCGAACTCGCGACCGACATGCGCACTCTTCCCCCGGCACTCGACCATGAACTGGCCCGAGCCCATGCGCTCGACCGCGAGGGAGCCGTCCGCGAGGGCAGGCTCGATGGCGAGGCCGATGTCGTGGCGCCTGGCCTCGGCGCGGATGGCGGCTTCGGAGTGGTAGGTCCCCGTTTCCTCGTCGGAATTGAGCAGGAAGGTCCACGCGACATCGGCCCCGCACGCTTCGAGGGCCTCGAGCGCGTGCAGCGTGATGACGAGCCCGCCCTTCATGTCGACGCAGCCCGGGCCGGTCGCGGTCCTGCGATCGGGGCGGATGTCGAGCCTTCGGAACGCCCCCAGGGGGTCGTGCACTGTGTCGAGGTGGCCCGCGATGAGGACCTTCTGCGATGCCTTGCGATCGGTGCGCCGGCAGATGGCTGTGGGCGGGGGCTCGCCGGTGCTGGAGCCTCCGGGGAGCCAGGCGGGCTTGGGGGCCCCCGGGACGAACTCGGTCTGCGCACCGAGCTTCTCGAGGCGCTCGGTGAACAGCCCCCGCGTCTCGTCGAGGGCCGGGGTGTTGCCCATGCCGGTGGGCAGGTTCACATGGGTCGTCAGGTCGGTCAGCAGGGCGGCGTGGCGCCGGGCGATGTCGTCGGCGAGGCGCTGCTCGATCGCGGAAAGGCTCATGACACGAGTTTAGCCTCGCGTTCGACGACTCCCGCGCACGACAAGGCCGGCGGGGGTTTGCCCCCCGCCGGCTGTCGAGCGTTCACTGCGCGAGGGGTTCAGCGGCGGCGACGCGACGACGCCGTGAGACCCACCGCCGCGAGGGCAGCGAGTGCCCCGGGCGTCGGCACCGCGTTGACGCGAGCGTCGCCGACGTCGACGCCGGCGAGGTTGGTGCTGCTGAGCTGGTTGTCGAGCAGGAACTGGCCGAACTCAGCGGAAACGAGGAGGTCGGCCTCGATCACGAGCCCGCTGTCCGTGGCGCTCAGGAAGCTGGGCGTGGCGACATCGAAGAGGATGGCGGCGATGCCGGTGGTGCTCTGGACGAAGAAGCCCGAGCGATCACCGCCAATGCGGTCGCCGTCGAACCCGATGGTGAAGTTGCCGACCTCGACCGTGTCGCTGTTGAAAAAGACCGAGCCGGTGTGCTCGATCGTCCCGCTGAACGAGCCCAAACCCGCGGCGTAGCTGAAGGTCGTCGGCAGGCTCGACGCGGAGCGGCTATTGATGCCGAACGCGACGGAACTGGCACCGAGCTCGCCCGGAGCGATGACGTCGCTGGAGACGCTGCTGAGGTTGAGGCTGGCGGCGGCGGACAGGGCGGCGGTGTCGAGCAGCACGCTCGTCTGCCCGCCCACGACATCAATCTGACCCGTCGCGAGCCCGGCGATGCCGGTGACGACGAGCCCTGCAATCCCACTCTTGATCATCTTGAAGCCTCCATCGGTGTGCGCAGGTGATCACTCCCGCTGCTCCACGCAACAGGTAACGATGCGTGCGGAGCGCAGCCGCACGCGAGTCTCCCCACGAGATGTACACATTGTCCGTGTCTTTCGGGCAAGACCCCGAGGCGGAACGGATGCCGTCTTCTCTCCGTGTCTTTAGCTACGCGGCGCAGGATGCAGCGGATGCAGGGTCCGAGAGAGCTTTTTGCGAATGCAGACGCAACACAGGATTCACCCTTGGGAAACCGCCCACCATGACTCGAGCGCAAGCATCGCGAGCCCGAGTGCGAGGGCGATGATCGCGAGCGTCTTGACGCGATTGGCGACCAAATCCTGAGGAAGTCGCGCAAGCGATTGACCGACGATGGCGGTCAATCGGCGCTGGCGTTCGACGACGGAGCCGTGGCGCCAGTTGGAGCGGCGCGGGTCGCCCCCTGCGAGTCGGGTGACGTGAGCGAGGGCGCTGGCCATGGCGTCGGCGGCGCGGGGAGCGACGTTGGGTTCGTCGTCGGTCGTGCTGAGGTGCGCTGCAGCGAAGGCGTCGGCCTGCCATTCGAAGCGCCGGCTGACCCACCCGATGACGAGCAGCGTGGCACCGAGGGTGGCGAAGGTGGAGATCAGGATCGCGAGATCTGCTGACGGACCCACGCCGACGCCGAAGGGCTCGAGGGCGACGAGCAGCCAACCCATGACGCCCCCCGCGAGGAGAACCGCGCCGATCGTCGCGGCAGCGAGCCAGGGCATGTGTCGGCGTCGGAGGTGGCCGACCTCGTGGGCGATGACCGCTTCGAGTTCGTCGTCGGGGAGGTGATCGACGAGCCCGTCGGAGAGGGCCAGATAGCGGAGCGAGGGGGCGATGCCGATGACCGCGGCGTTGACGATCGCGCCGCCGGTGCGCCAGAGGACGACCTCGCGGACAGCGACCCCGTGCTGCTTGAGGACGCGGTCGGCGAGCTCGCGGACGGGCCCGTCGCGGAGGGGGGGCGCGTCCCAGACGAGGCGGAGGACGGGCGGGGCGAGGAGCAGCACCCCCACGGCGCCCATGAGCTGGGCGGCGGGGACCGCGGCGCCGACGAAGCCCGGGGAGCGGGCCCAGTCAGGCAGGGCGACCGCCAGGGGGCCCATCGCCCAGTGCCCGGCGAACTCGATGGACTCGGAGACGAAGAGGATCAGGAGGAGCGGGATGAGCAGCGTGCCGATCTGGAAGCGGGCGTTGCCGATGATGTGCTGGCGGAGGGTGGGCGGGGGGTAGACGGGGCCACCCCGATCGAGCTCGCGGAAGATCGCGGCTTCGCGGAGGCGGAGCTCGATGGGGTGCCAGGCGCCGAGGGACAGGACGAGGGCGCCAAGGCACGGCGCAGCGGCGATGACCTCGTCCAGCAGAGGCCAGTTCCCCACGACCGAGCGGACGAGCCCGACCCAGCCCAGCGCGAAGACGCAGGCGGTGTGGACCGCGATCGTGACGAGCCGGCTGGCGCCCACCCAGCGCCGGGCGGCGAGGACAGCGCGGGCGTCGCCCGTGCGGTCGAGGCGACGGGCGAGGCGGATGACCCGCCACCAGGCAAGGGAGACCGCTGCGAACGGGGTGGCGATCGCGAAGGTGGCCAGCTGCCAGGCCTCGAGCCAGGCGGGCAGGTCGGCGCCACCGCCGACCGCGTCCTGAAGCCTGACGAGGATCAGCGCCGCGAGCGCCCCGATCGTGATCATCCGGCGGGGCCTTGGCGCTGGGGGGTGTGTTCGATGGTGCCCAGGTCGATGACGACGCCGTTGGGCTGGTAGTAGTCCGCGTTCAGCCGCCCGGAACCGATCGAGGTAAACACGAGCGACGTGCGCCCGCTCGTGCGGGCGGTGACGAGGTCGCCCCGGCTCGGGCCCGCGAAGGCGCTGTTGTTCACGGTCTGGGCGTGCATGTGGTAGTGGGCGAGCGCGCGGTCACTCTGGCGGATCATGTCGAAGCTGGCGATGAAGCGTCGGTCGTCGATGCGGTCACGCGTGCGGGGGGGGTAGAGGACGGCGCGGAAGCCCCCGGTGTCGACGGAACGCCCCGCGAGGCCCGGGGAGCCGGGCGGGACGGTGTCGATCGCTTCGACGATGCCCCCGTACTCGGTGCCGGTGTCGCCCCGGTCGAGGTCGGCGTGGCGGAGCAGGTCGTGGGCGACCGCGCCTTCCCGCAGCGCCTCGTCGACGACGAGCACCGCGAGCAGGTCGGCCCAGCGGAGGTCGTCCGCCCAGTCGTCGAGCCTCTCGCGGCTGCGGCTGCGGTCGCCCGAGCCCATGTCGGCTGTGCGGAACTGGAACGAGCGGGTCGCGAGGCGGGAGCGCAGTTCGTCGAGGAGATCCTCGCGCGAGGCGGCGAGCCAGTCCGAACGCTGGCGCGAGGCCCAGCGGACGGGCTCGACATGGCGGAGGGCGAGCCCGAGGCGCTTCTGCAGGGGGACGGAGGCGATCGCGGCGCGGGCCTGCTGCCACCACTGATCGGAGGCGCGGGCCTCGTCGGGGCTCACGCCCTCCCCGCAGAGGCGGGTGAGCCAGCTCAACTCCGCCGCGGTGTCCGGGACGACGCCCAGCTCCCGGACGCCCTTGCGCAGGCAGGCGAGGGCCCGGGTGACATCGTCCGGGTACTCGCGCGCTGGCTCGGCGGAGAGGAGGGCGGCGCGGACGGACGCGTCGCGATCGAGGCGCCCCAGGAGTTCCCAGACCTCTCCCCGGACGGACTCGCGCCAGCGATCGGCGTCGTCGACCGCCGGGACCTCGGGGTGGACGAAGACCTCGAAGACCGTCGCTTCAAGGGAGCGCCCCGGGTGCAGGGCGAGGATCGCGGCGGCTTCGACCCGGCGGTCGGGGTTCCCGGCGTCGTCCGGGACCGCCAGGCGGCGGACGAGGGCGGTGGTCGCGTCGGTCCAGCCCCGCTGGGCGGCGGCGCGGGCGAGCTCCGCGACGATCGCCCGGTCGGGCTCGGTCGGCAGGCGGAGGCGCGTGAACGCGCGGATCGACTCCGGGTCGGCGTCGGCGCCCACAGTGACCAGCAGTTCGACGGACCGGCGACGGAGGGGTGCCGGGGTGCTGCCCGACCAGGCGAGGGTCTTGAGCGTCTCCCAGACATCCAGGGGGCGGATGACGCCCTCTGCGGCGGCTTCGACCGCCTGCTCCGCGGCGGCGACGCGCTCAGGCACCATCTGGTCGGGATCGCGCAGGCGGGCGAGGCTGGTCGCCGGATCCGGGGGCGGGGGCGGGGCGGAGGCGCAGGCGGTGAGCACAAGCGTGAGGCCGGTCAGCAGGAATCGGCCGGCGGCGGACCGACCTGTCGGAGAGAGGAGCATCATCTTGGGATGCTATCGGCGCGGGAGTGGGCGGGGGCGTTCGGCGGGATGCTGCTGGATCAGCGTTGAGAATCGCTCTAAACTCTTCTGATCGGAGGGCCAGATGGGCAACACGCCGGCGACGAGCACGCACGAGGACTTGAACGCCCGGGTCGCCCGGGTGATCGAGCTCATGCGACCAGCGATCCAGGCGGACGGGGGCGATCTCGAGTTTCTCGAGGTCACCGCATCGGGGATTGCCCGGGTTCGGCTGCACGGCGCGTGCGTGGGGTGCCCTTCGAGCTCCCTCACCCTGAAGGTGGGGATCGAGCGGAACCTGACCCAGCACGTGCCGGAGATCAGCGGAGTGGAAGCTCTGGAATAGAGCGTGCGCGGGGCCGGTTTTTATCGGTCTTGGCCTCTGCACCCGATCGTTGTGGGCTCTGAGATTTCTTGCACCTTTCCGGTTCACGGCGCGGTACAGTGGAGTCCGAGGGTCGCGGCACGGAGTCGCCGCGAGAGGAGTTTGTGCATGCTTGTCATCACGCGTCGCGAGGGCGAGGAAGTCGTCATCGGTGACCCGGCCAATCCCATCGGCGTCGTTCGCATCGCGGCGATCAAGGGCGAACGCGTTCGCGTCGCCTTCGATTTCCCGCGCGACGTGCAGATCCATCGGCGCGAGGTCGCGGATCAGATCGTGGGCGAAGAGGAAGAGCAACCCCGGGCGGTGATCGGCACGATCAAGCCCGCAGTGTCTGCGCAGTAAGCGGCTCTTCCGTCGCTTCATCCAAATGAGAAAGGCCGACCGGTGCTCCGGCCGGCCTTATTGATTTTTGACGCGTGGGTTGAGGGGCGGCTTACTCGGGCTTTCCGCCGGAGGAGTCGTAGACCCAGCGGTCGCCGGCCCGCTCGAAGTCGAGCACCTCGCCATTGTTGAAGAAGAGGCTGAGCTCGCGCTCCGCGGCTTCGGGGCTGTCGGAGCCATGGATGAGGTTGAAGGAGTTGGAGACGCCGAAGTCGCCCCGGATGGTGCCGGAGGCGGCCTTGGAGCCGAAGGTGGCGCCCATCATCGAGCGGCAGATGGCGATGGCGCCGATGCCCCGGACCGCCATGACGCAGACGGGGCTCGAGGTCATGAAGCCGACGAGCCCGTCGTAGAAGGGCTTGCCCTGGTGGTCCTTGTAGTGGGTGGCGGCGAGGTCGCGGGTGATCTGCATCATCTTCATGCCGACGATCTGCAGGCCCTTGTTCTCGAAACGGGAAATGATCTGGCCCATGAGCCCGCGCTGGACGGCATCGGGCTTCAGGATGATGAGGGTCGTCTCCATCCGCGGTCTCCTTCTGTGTGTGGTGCCCCCGGGGGCTCCTGGGGCGGTCGCAACGATAGGCGGGGAACCCCGCAAACAAGAACGGCCCCGGCGTATGAGCCGGGGCCGTCGTCAAAGCAAAGAGATGTCGAACCGTCGGACGGTTTACCGGCGACGACGGGCGGCGACGAGGCCACCAAGGCCCAGGACGGCGACGGCGCCGGGGGCGGGGATCAGGTCGCCCTGGATGAAGATGTTGTCGTAGCGGTTGTTGCCGGATGCGCTGGTCGCGCCGTTCAGCGTGAAGCGGAAGCGGGCGTCGGTGACGCCATCGAGGAGGGCGGTGCTGAAGCTGAAGCCCTCGAAGGTGCTGGCGTTAAAGTTCAGGTTCGACGCGACGCTGCCGAGCAGGGTCGAGCCCGAGTAGGCGTCGATGTCGACGTCGTTGAAGCCGGTGCCGGTGCGCCGCGCCGCGAAGGACAGCACGATGTTCTCGAACAGGCTGGAATCGAACGAAACCTCGAAGTAACGGCCGTTGTTGATCGTGTCGGTGCCGCCCTGCAGCGAGAGCGAGCCGCCCGAGGGCTCGCCGAACTGGGCGTTGATCGAGGAGCCGGTAAAGGACTGGACGCCGTTGTAGGTGGAGCCGTTGTTGTCGGCGAGCCAGTCGGGGCTGAGGGTCAGGTTGGCCGAGCCGGCCTGAAGGCCGAAGTCGGCGGCCTGCGGGAAGTCACCGACCTGGAAGCCGAAGCCACCACCCGGCAGTGCGTTATTGTTCTGGGCCCAGTAGGCGAGGCTGTCCTGGGCGACGGCGGCGCCGCTGAACGCGACGATGGCGGCGATGGCGATCTTCATGGGTATCTCTCCGTATCGGTGCTTGTGCTCATTCCCGAGCCCGACGGACGGGCAGGGGTACTCTCTCCGCGCAGCGGCGCCACGCGTTCTCTTCGATCTGCTTGATGAGGGGGGATCTCTCTCTCCGCCCGCCCATCTCCGGAAGCATCGTAACGCGAACCGACCGATGCGTCCGGGCGGATCTCCTGTTCGGGAGCCAGTTTACACAATCTTCAAGGTCGGTTGGGTGGCCGATAAGCGGTTTGCTTCGAGGCCGCCATCGTCCGGAACATAGCAAAAAAGCCACCCATTCTCGGGTGGCCTTTGCACGGTCGTCGGGGTCGGACGCGGACGCCTTACCGACGGCGACGCGCGACCGTCAGACCACCGAGGCCCAGGAGGGCGACGGCGCCCGGAGCGGGGACGAGGGTGACGGTCAGGGAGGGGTCGGCGAAGCCGCGGATGTTGCCGGCGCCGGCCCAGGAGGCGACGCCCGCGTCGGAGGTGGCGATGATGGTGATCAGGCCCCCCGCGAGGAGGTCGGCCTCGAAGGCGGACTGCCCGGCGAGTCCCGCGCCGAAGAGGTCGATGAGGTCGTTCGTGCCCGAGCTGCCACGGGTGAAGGTGTAGTCCTCGACGATCTTCTGGGCGCCGAACTGGGCGAGGGCGTTGGCGAAGTCGACCCCGCTCAGGCCCGCGACGGTGAGGGCCAGGTCGGTGGTGGCGTACCAGAAGTCGACGGTGGCGGTGGGCGACGTGAAGCCCGCGGGGTCCTGGAAGAGCGAGAACTGGACGTCGGCGACGCTGTTCAGGCTGTTCGCGGCGGCGGCGCTGGCGATCGCGGAGGCGTCGAACTGCATGACGCCCACCGTGGCGAACTGGCCGGCGGGCTGGGCGTTCCAGAAGGCGGTGTTGACATCGCCCTGGAAGAGGCGGACGCCCTCGTTGCGGATTTCGGCGGAGCCGGTCGCGGCGCCGGTGCTCACATCGAGCTGGGCGGTGGCGAGCCCGGCGAACGCGGTCAGCGAAACGATGATCGTGGTCGTCTTCATGGGTCTCTCTCTGTGTTGCTGCGGTCTCGGTGTACGACGCCTCGCCGACGCTGGCGAGGCAATTTGAGCAAACCACTGCCCACGTTCGGGCAGATCGCATCCTCAGCCGGGCCGGACGGGTGCTTGCGGGTCTCTCTCAATCCTGCCCGTCCGCGTGCAGCCAACCGTACCCGACTTGCATCCGTACTTCAGTCAAGATCGCGCGAAGTCGGCCCCGTCGAGAGCTGGCGTCCGTCGATCGCAGCGTGTTTGCGGTTGCCTCTGCATCAAGACTGACAGGCCGGTATCCTGCCTGATCCAGTGTTCCTCCCAATGCCCCCCACAACGGAGTGTGGATGGCCCGCAAGACCGCCCGTACCGCTGCCAACGCTGAGACGATGGCCCTGAAGCAGCGCGAGATCTCCGTTTCGGAGTTCTTCGCCAAAAACCGGCACCTGCTGGGGTTCGACAACCCGCGCAAGGCCCTGCTGACAACGGTCAAGGAGGCTGTGGACAACGCCCTCGACGCGTGCGAGGAGGCGAGCATTTTGCCGGATATTGAAGTCCGGATTGATGAGATCACGCCCCCACCGAGCGCGAGCAAGTCGGGCCGGTACCGCGTGACGATCACGGACAACGGGCCCGGGATCGTGCGGAAGCAGGTCGAGAACATCTTCGGCAAGCTGCTGTACGGGTCGAAGTTTCACAGACTGAAGATGAGCCGTGGGCAGCAGGGGATCGGCATCTCGGCGGCGGGGATGTACGGGCTGATGACGACGGGCAAGCCCATGGTGATCGTGACGAAACCCCGGAAGGGGAAGCCCGCTCACCACATCGAGCTGGCGATGGACACGACGAAGAACAAGCCCGAGGTGACGGTCGATCGGGAGACGGAGGAGCACTTCGAGACCTCGACGGGGACGGGAACCTCGGTCGCGATCGAACTCGAGGCGCGGTACGTGCGTGGCAAGACGAGCGTGGAGGCGTATCTCGAGCAGACCGCGATCGCGAACCCGCACGCGCGGATCGTGTTCATCCCGCCCGACAAGGCGAGCGAGGCGCCGACGCTGGACGAGGCGGAGGCGGCCCGGGAGCAGGGGCTGGCGGGCGAGGTGACGGGGAAGACGACGGCCCAGGACATCGCGCGGACGACGGAGCACGCGGACCGGATCGTCTACCCCCGGGGCGTGGGGGAGCTGCCCCCCGAGACGATGGAGATCAAGCCTCATCCGTACGGGGTGGAGCTTGGGACGTTCCTGCAGAAGCTAAAGATGACTGAAGAGAAGCAGCTCGCGGGCTTCTTCAAGAACGAGTTCTGCCGCGTGCCGCCGGCGGTGGTGAACGAGATCACGTCGAAGGTGAGCAGCAAGTCCAAGAGCGTCACCGGGCAGAGCTGGGTCAAGAACGTCGACCACGACACGGCTGAGAAGCTCTTCAAGGCGTTGCAGGACGCGAAACTGCGGAGCCCCCCCACCGACTGCCTGGCGCCGATCGGCGTGCGGGTGATGCTGGCGGGGCTGCTGAAGGGCGTGAAGGCGGAGTTCTACACCGCGAGCACGCGGGCGCCGGCGGTGTACCGCGGGAACCCGTTCCAGATCGAGGCGGCGATCGCGTTCGGGGGCGACCTTCCGGGTGATGAGCACGCTCGGATCATCCGTTTCGCGAACCGGGTGCCCCTGCTGTACCAGCAGTCGGCGTGCTGCGCCTTCAAGAGTTGCCTGGAGGCGAGCTGGCGGAACTACGGGCTGAGCCAGCCCCGGGGCTCGCTGCCGGTGGGCCCCCTCGTCGTGATGATCCACATGGCGAGCGTGTGGGTGCCCTTCACGAGCGAGTCGAAGGAAGCGATCGCGGACTACGACGAGATCCGCAAGGAGATGAAGCTCGCGCTGCAGGAGTGCGGGCGGAAGCTGGGGACCTACCTGCGCAAGCGTCAGAAGATGCGGCGTGAGGGGCAGAAGCGGGACGTCTTCGCACGGTACATCGGTGAGATCGCCCGGAGCTGCAACGCGCTGACGGGCGTCGATACGCAGGAGCTGTACGACGCGCTGCTCGATCAGGCCCGCCAGCGTACGGAGATCGCGGACGCGATCCTCGACGACGAGGGGAAGGTCGTGGGGATCAAGGGCCAGAAGGACGACGATCTGGGCGACGATGTCATCATCATCGACACCGGCCCACGCGATCCGGGGGGGGATGACGGGGCGGGCGAAGCGGACCCCGAGCTCGAGGAGGACGCGATCACGGAGCCCAAGCCCGCGAAGAAGCGCGTAAAGAAGAAGGTCAAGAAGAAGGTGCAGAAGAAGGCGGGGGCGAGCGCGGGCGGGGGCGAGGGGCTCTTCGGCGACTGACGGGCGAGCGGGCTTGGGCGCACGACGAACCGCCGGCGGGGGGATCCCGCCGGCGGCTTTGCTGCGATTCTCATCGAAACGATCTGGATCGATCTATCAGCGACGACGACGGGCGGCGAAGAGGCCACCCATGCCCAGGACCGCGACCGCACCCGGGGTGGGGATCGCGACCTGGAGGTCATCGATGTACCAGCCGACGCGCTCGACGACGGTCGTGGCGCTGAACTCGAAGGAGATGTCGCCGGTGCCGGAGAAGCCGGTCAGGTCGATCTCGACGAGGCGCCAGCCGTTGGTGGGGCCGCCGTTGCTGAAATAGACCTCGGTGCCGCCCACGAAGACCTTGGCCTGGTCGAAGGCGTTGCCGCCCGAGTCGATCCACTCGTAGAAGCTGAGCGAGACCGCGGCCGACAGGTCCTGACCGGCGAGGGTCAGGGTGCTGACGGTGCTGGGGCTGTGGAGGCCGCCGAGAACGGTGCCCCAGGCATTGTTGCCCGAGAAGCCGCCGACGGGCTCGTTGCCGCCGAAGCCACCGAGGGCGGTGCCGTTGGCGCCGACGGGGCTGCCCCACTGCCAGTCACCGGAGGCGATGAGGCCGCCATCGTTGGCCTCGAAATCTGAGAAATACTGGGCCGAGGCCACACCGGTGGCCGCAGCGACAGCCACGACGAACATCGTCTTCTTCATCGGAGGTTCCCTTTCTTCTCCTGGGCGACGCGCGACACGACGCCCACCCTTTTTTCAATCCACTGAAAGACTACCAGATTCGGGAACCGGGGTCCACCCCCTGGGGCGAACCCCACAGATTTTTTGTGCGAGATTGGGTGGATTTCTGAGGGGGCTGTGCAGGCCGGCGTCGGGGCCGCGATACTGCTGCTCGAGAGACCGAATCTTCAGGGAGCCGCAGGGACGCCATGGCCAAGAAAACCGCCCGATCGACCGGCAAGAAGACCGCGAGCACGCCGACCAAGAAGACGGCGAGGAAGACCGGCGGGGGGCGGGGGCCCGACACCGTTGACCGGGACGCGCGGACGGCGCGGGCGATCCAGCACCTGGCGCGGACGGTCGTCGAGACCTCGCTGGCGGGCGAGGAGCCCCGGCTGGACGTGCCCACGCGTTCCCTGAGCAACACGAACTGGGACAAGAAGTCGCGCATCCTGCAGATGGGGGACAGCACGACCGACCGCCAGCTCTTCAACCTGGGGCAGGCGCGGAAGTTCATGCAGACGCTTCTGCACGCGCGGGGCATCAACGAGCTGATCGACGCCCAGAAGACCTCGAGCCTCCGCGGCCTCTTCTACAAGGGTCTGCACACCATCAAGGACTTCGACGGGAAGGACACGAAGGAGAAGACGTTCGACGAGCAGTCGGAGTCGGACGGGATCCTCGAGGACCTCGAGGTCATGCTGGGGTCGCTGCGCGAGGAGCTGCACCTGTACGCGGAGAACCGCGGCGCGATGGTGGGCAACATCACGATCACCGACCGGGGCGACGAGATCAACTGCCGGCGGATGGGCTCGGGCGGGTACGCCATCCCGTCGATCGTGGAGCCCGACGTCATCGAATTCACGAAAATCGACGCCGACTTCGTCCTGCATGTCGAGAAGGGCACGGTGTGGCAGCGGTTCAACGAGGACCGGTTCTGGGAGAGCCACAACTGCATCCTGACGCACGGGGGCGGGCAGCCAAGCCGGGGCGTCCGCCGGCTGCTGCAGCGGTTCAGCCGTGAGAAAGGCCTGCCCGTGATCTGCCTGCTCGATTGTGATCCCTGGGGGCACTACATCTACTCGGTGATCAAGCAGGGGTCGATCTCGCTCGCGTTCGAGTCCCAGCGGCTCGCGGTGCCGGATGCGAAGTTCCTGGGGATCCGGGCGAAGGACCACGCGGCGCTCGACATGAGCGACGATGTGAAGATCAGCCTGACGGACAAGGACATCAACCGGGCCAAGCAGATCGCGGCGTACCCGTGGTTCGAGGGGCACAAGGGGTGGCAGAAGGAGATCCAGGGCCTGCTCAAGAACGGCTTTAAGATGGAGGTCGAAGCCCTGATCAGCAAGGACATCAGCTACGTGACGGAGACGTATGTGCCGGAGCGGCTGGCGGCGGAGGATTGGCTGGCGTAAAGCCCTTGGAGCGGGGCGGAGTCTTTGGCATACTGTTCGGTATGGCAACGATCCCACGAGCGATCACCCCGTACGCCGGCTGGACGCTCGACACCATCCCGGCCAACATCCGACGGTTCACTGTGGACGAGTTCCACGCGCTGATGGAAGCCGGCATCCTCGAAGGCCACAGCGTCTACGAGTTGCTTGAGGGCGTCATCGTCTACCGGAGCAGCGATCGGGTGATTCGCTTCACCGCGAATGACTATCTGCGGATGGCCGAAGCGGGCATCCTCCGGCGCGACGAGCGCACCGAACTGATCGAAGGGGTGATCACCGTGATGTCACCGATCGGAAGCCGGCACAATTGGATCGTGGTGGAGCTCACCCGCCGGCTCATCGAAACCCTCGGCGCCGAAGGCGTTGTTCAGCCTCAGGGGTCGATTCTTCTGCCCGATGGCTCGCAGCCTCAACCGGACCTTGCGATCCTGCGGCCCCCGTCGGACGCCTACCGAGACCGCCTCCCCGGTCCCACGGACACGTTGCTGGTCATCGAGGTCGCAGACTCGTCCGCCCGATTCGATCAGACAACCAAGGCACGCGCCTTCGCGATCTCTGGTATCCCCGAGTACTGGGTTATCAACCTCGTCGCCAACGAAGCAATCCTGCACCGCGACCCCCGCGGCGAGCGGTACGAATCGGTGAGCACGGTCGACGCCGGCGGCACACTGACAGCCGCAAGCCTCCCGACCATCACGATCGAGCTCGCGCATCTGCTCGGCCCGCTCGACGCGTGAGCGGCGAGGCGTCAGCCGCCCCTATCGTTGCTCCCGATCCAGAACCCCCAACTGCCACATGAAGAACATGATGTTGTCCGTCGTGTCCCGCACGCGCAGGTGCAGGGGCTTGCCCTGACCGTGCCCGGCCTCGCGGTCCACCTTCAGCAAGATGGGGTCGACCGAGGGGTCGGCGCTCGTGCTGGCCTGCATCAGAGCGGCCATCTTGCGGGCGTGCATGGGGTGGACGCGCGTGTCGTTCTCGCCGGCGGTGATGAGGGTCGCGGGGTACTTGGTCCCGGGCTTGACGTTCTGGTAGGGCGAGTAGGCCCGCAGGAACTTGAAGTGCTCGGGGTTCTCCGCGGTCCCGTACTCGGGCACCCAGAAGCGGGCCATCAGGAACTTCTCGAACCGGAGCATATCGAGCAGGGGGACGCCGATATAGACGGCGCTGAAGAGGTCGGGGCGCTGGGTCACCGCGGCCCCGGTCAGCAGGCCCCCGTTGCTGCCGCCCATGATGCCGAGCTTCTGGGGGTTGGTGTACCCGTTGTCGCTCAGGTACTCCGCGGCCGCGATGAAGTCGTCGAAGACGTTCTGGCGGCGCTCCATCTGGCCGGCGCGGTGCCACTCGAGGCCCCGCTCGCCCCCGCCCCGCAGGTTGGCGACCGCGAGCACGCCGCCCGCTTCGAACCAGGGGACGTAGGTGGTGCTGAAGAAGGGGTCCATGGCGATGTTGAAGCCGCCATAGCCATAAAGGATGGTGGGGTTCTGCCCGTTGAGCTGGATGCCCTTGGGGTAAACGATGAACATGCCGACCTCGGTGCCGTCCTTGCTCGTGTACTTGACGCGCTTGACCTCGAGGGTGGAGCCCTCGAAGGGGATGTCGATGCGCTCCCAGAGCTGGGCGGGCGCCTGGGGCGTGGCCAGGTCGACGCGGTAGATGGTCGCGGGCTCGTTGAAGCTTTCGTAGCGGAGGTAGGCGGTGGTGCGGTCGGAAGCTGTCGAGAGGCCCGCGGAGCCGATGCCTGGGAGGGCGAGGGGCCCGATGGCCTCGCCGTTCAGGCGGAAGAGCTCGATGCGGGTGCTGGCGTCCATGAGGTAGGACGCGGTGAGGATGCCCCGGGCGAGCCCGTACCCGTTCAGGATCGCGTCACGCCGGTGGGGCACGATGTCGCGCCACTTGACGGGATCGGGGTTGTAGGGATCGATCGCGACGATGCGCCCGTTCGGCGCATCGACATAGGTCTGCATGTAGAAGGTGTCCCCATGCACGAAGGGCGCGTTGCGCCCCTCGGCGCCGATCAGGACGGGGGTGAGCGAAAGCTCGCCGGTGCGGCGCCAGGCGTCGAGGTCCGCGACCCAGACGTCGTTGGAGCTGGTGCCGGTCCAGTAGGTCACCGCGAGCCAGCGCCCGTCACGGCTGGGCGTCGCGCCCGGGCCCCAGGTGGTGCGGAGGCGGGCGAGTTCGTCCTGGCTCTTGTTGAGGCCCTTGTAGATCGCCGCGACATCGCGCTGGCGGAGCAGCACGGGGTCCTGCGTCCAGTGGCGTCCGACCTCGTGGATCGCGGTGGTGTCGGAGTACGCGTCGTTGATGTCCTCCAGGCGGGAGTAGACGAAGCTGCGGTGGTCGGGCAGCCAACCCGAGAGGCTCACCTTCCCGGGGATCTCGTCGCTCAGCCACTCGCCGGTCCGCGTCTCCAGGATGTAGAGCGTCGAGTTCTCGTCACCCGCGCGGCTCATGCCGAAGGCGACGAGCGTGCCGTCCTGGCTCGGGCTGTACCAGTCCAGGCTCGTCAGCCCGCTCTCGTCAACCGTCACCGGGTCGAGCAGCACCCGTGCCGGCCCGTTGGTGCGGTCCTTGACATAGAGCACGGGCTGGGCCTGTGCCCCGAGCTGCTTGGTGTAGAAGGTGAACCCGCCGAAGGACCTGGGGGTGCCGATCGAGCCGCTCTCGAGGAGCTCGCGGACACGGCGCTCGACGCCCGCACGCCCGGGGAGGTTGTCGAACTTCGAGCGGGTGTAGGCGTTCTGGGTGTCGGTCCAGGTGGCGACCTCGGGCGTCATGAGCCCCATCCGCGCGGGGTCGGTGATGTCGCCCTCCAGCCAGCGGTAAGGGTCGGTGACCTTTTCCCCGTGCAAGTCGTCGACCACGGGGCGGGCCTCCGTCGCGGGCGGGGCCGCGGGGGTTCCGTTCTGCGCGAGAGCGCTCGCGGAGACCGCGAGAGCGCCCACGCACGCCATGCCGAGAGACAACGCCGAATGCTTGCGGTCAGTCACTGCACGAGCCCCTTCGTCAGCCGCATGAACGCGGTCTCCAGGTTCACCGATTCCTCCTGGAACTGCGTGATGCGGAATCCGTTGTTGACCAATGTATTGGGCAGGTCGGTGAACGACCCGCCCCCGCCCCCACCACCGCTCCCGCCCTCGTCGAACTGGACATGGATGACCCGCCCCGACCCCCCGCCGACGCCCCCGTCGGGCGCTTCGGTGACGCCCACGCGGATGACGCCGGGGACGCGCTCGAGCAGGCGGGCCGCCTCTTCCACGCGGTCCATGACGCCGACCTGGATCGTGTGGCCCACCCTCGCGCGCCGGAGCACGTCCGCGACCGTCCCGCTGAAGAGGAGCTGCCCCCGCTCGATGATGCCGACGACGTTGCACAGCTCCGCGAGCTCGTGCAGGATGTGGCTCGAGATCAGGATGGTCTTGCCCATCTTCTTCAGCTCGCGGAGAAGCTCACGGATCTCGACGCGGGCCCGAGGGTCAAGTCCCGACGCGGGCTCGTCCATCAGCAGCACCTTCGGGTCGTGCAGCAGCACGCGGGCGATCGAAAGGCGCTGCTGCATGCCCCGGCTCAGGCTGTTGACCTCCGCGGTCGCCTTGTAGCCCAGGTCGGTCAGCTCCAGGACATCGTTCACCACGCGCCGGCGCTGCTCGCCATGGATGCTGTAGGCGGCGGCGAAGAACTCGAGGTACTCGGTGACGACCATGTCGTCGTAGGCGCCCATGAAGTCGGGGACGTAGCCGATCAACGGGCGGATCTGGCGGTTCTGGTAGCCCACGGTGAGGCCACCGATCTGCGCCTGCCCGCTGGTGGGCTTGAGGAGCGTCGCGAGGATCTTGATGGTGGTGGTCTTGCCGGCGCCGTTGGGCCCGATGAACCCGAAGCAGTCCCCCTCCTCGATCGTGAGGTTGAGTTGGTCCAGCGCCACGAGGTCGCCGTACCGCTTCGACAGGTTCACCGTTTCGATCATCGCCACCGCATCAGCCTCCCGGGGTTCCCGGCACCGGACCACCATACCCCGGCGGGCTCCCCCGCATCGGGTAGATCCATCGGACCAGTGTGCGACCGCTCGCTTCGGGGATGCGCCCGTCGACCCGAACCGGCACCGGCCCGCCCTCGGGGTCGCCCGATTGCACGATCTGCCCGAGCACGATCAGGCAGGGCTGGGTGAACCAGGGGCTCAGGTCCCAGGCGTGCCCCTCGGTCCGGGTCGCCAGGATCGGGGCCCGGCCCACCGCGGCGTCCATCTCAAGGTCGGGGGGTGGGAGCTGGCCGAACAGGCTGAGGGCGACGAGGCGCTCGTCGATCGAGCCCCCGGAGCTGCCCCCCAGGCCCCGCCCGAGGCGCCGGCCGGTCGCGAGGAGGTCCTCGAGGTAGGTCGCGCCGGCTTCTCCGGTGCTGGTGCGGGCGAGGAGGTCGAGCCTCTGGCCCGGGGGCCAGGCGTCGACGAGCTTGACCGCGCGGACGCGGGCCTTGAGGTCCCGCCCCGCGGATCGTGCGCCGGGGGCTCGGATGTCGGTCTGGCCCGTCACCCAGAGCAGCACGACGCCTTCCAACGGGGCCGGGAGACCGTGCATCAGCACGCCATCGATGGTGCCGTCCGGACGGAAGGTCAGTTCCGGGGCGCTCACCTCTCCCGGGAGGCCGACCGGCGTGGGCATCGACCACGCGGGGGGGCCCGCCCAGTCGAACCGGAAGGGCTTCACGGTGGACCGGGCGGGGACCTGGGCACCGTCGGGGGACCGGGCGTCCATGCGGTAGCCCCGGTTGTCGGGGAACCCGCCCACGAGCCCGGTGCGTTCCGCTGGGGACCAGGGGGAGAGGAGATCGTGCCACTGGCGGAGGCCCAGCGCCTCGGCGACCGGGTCGTCGCCCGCGCCCTCGAGCCCCGAGCCGACCGCGATCTCCGCGCGCCCGTACCAGGGGACGAGCACGCTGGCCCAGGTCCGGCCCCGCTGCATGGGCTGTCCGTGGACCTGCTCCAACAGGGTGAGGTGCTCGGTCTCGATCCGGGCGGGCCTGAGGTAGGCGGCGCCGCTCCAGGCGATGCCTGTGAAGACGACCGCGGTCGCGGCGAACGCGACCCACGCGTGTCGCCGGAGGCCCCACTTGCTGAGCAGCCAGAACCCGACGGGCCCCGCGACGAGCCAGTAGACGAGGAAGACGCCGAACCCGAGCAGCACGCCCGCGGCGGCTCGCCGGCTCTTGTCGATCTGTTCCTCGAAGTCCGCGTCGAAGACCGCGGGGTCGCGGTTGACCGCGACGCGCTCGATCTCGGGGCCGAATCGGGTCGCGAGCCCGGCGGACCCGCTGACGAGGGCGCCGCGCCGGCCCAGGACGCGGTGCCACAAGGCCTCCGCTTCGGGTAGGCCCGCGGAGCGGAGCGCGGGCGACGCGACGTCGAGCCCGACGAGGGTCACCATCCCGCTGCCCACGATCCGGCGGACGACGAGGTCCTCCCCGCCCGGGCCTTCGAGGATCGGGATGTAGGCCTGACTGCCCGCGCCCTCGGCGCGCCGGAAGCTCTGCACGACCTCGGAGGCGGGCAGGTCGCGGAGGGGGTCGATGGTCAGCAGGCCCCGGTAGGTCCCGAGGTCGACGCCCTCACGCCGGACGGGCTCGCCCAGAGCGGGCAGCAGGTCGTGGATCGGGTTGTCGCGCGGACTGAGCCAGACGCCTGCGGAGGCGCTCGGGAGGGCGATGACCAGGTGCCCCCCCCGGGCGACCCACTCGCGGAGGGCCCGGGCTTGGTCGGGCGACAGTGACTCGGGCCCGGCCCCCGTTCCGCGCCCCCACGCGAGGACCGAGACGGGCGCGAGCCCCTGCCAGCGATCGGGCAGTTCCTCCACGCCGATCCCGACCGCGACGCGGGTCACCTCGTGCCCCGCAGGGCTGAAGCGCTCCCCAGACGCGGTCGAGGCGTACTGGCGCAGGCCCAGGTCCCCGGTGCCCAGGACGCCATAGAGGCCCTCGGTCGCGGAAGCGGCGCGATC
The DNA here is from genome assembly GCA_036788215.1 of Phycisphaerales bacterium. Taxonomy (GTDB): domain Bacteria; phylum Planctomycetota; class Phycisphaerae; order Phycisphaerales; family UBA1924; genus DAIQNV01. The sequence goes on from DAIQNV010000017.1 coordinate 18,923, forward strand.
GAGGCCCAGGTCGGCCCGGGCGAGCACGCGCCCCGCCTGGAACCCGGCGAGCCCGGGCGGGCCCTCGCCTGTGACCGGGACTTCTTCCGCCTCGTGGGCGGTGACGGAGACGGGGGTGCCGATCCCGTGCGGGAGCCTGAGGTAGAGCCAGAACGACTGGGCGAACCCCGGGTTGGAGGCGACGACGCGTTCCAGCCAGGCTTCGTCCCCGTCGCGGTCCTCGAGTTTGGCCCGGAGGACGATCTCCCGCTGGCGGAGCCCCCGGTCTCGGAGTTCGACCAGGACCCCGGCCCACGAGCCCCGGCGGGCGAGGCCCCCGGGGCCTAGGCGGAGCACGCGGAGTTCAATCTCACCCCCGAACGGGGCTTCCGAGGAGACCCCTGGATCAGCGGGGGGTCCGGTTTCGTCGGACTGCCCGAGGGCGGGGCCCGCGAGGAGCCCGAGCAGGGCGACCGCGAGCGCCACGAGGGCTATGGGCCGGCGTGCCTGGAACTGGTCTCTGTTGCGTCCCATCAACGCCCTTGGCCTCCTGCCACCCGTACAGCCCTGATGGCCTGCATACCCGCGCCGGGGGGCCCGGGTTCCGAACAGTCTACGGTCAAGACGGCCCTGAGAAGCGTCGATGCACGCCTCGTGGACGACACGACGCTCCAGTGGATTTCCTACGGCATGATCGCGGCGGTCGCCCTTCTGGGTTCGCTGCACATCCTGACTTCGCTGGTTCGCAACGAGACCTACCTGCACGACACCAAGGTCGCGGTCGCGGAGCTGCGCGAGAAGTACACGCAGGAACTGATGGCCCTGCACGGGATCAAGCCCTCGGCGCCCGATCAGGGGGCTGCCAGGCCTTCGGACGCGCCGGAGGCTGAGGGCATCGAACTCCCGCCCGAGGCGGACGCGGACGCGGAGGCGATCGAGGTCGAGGCGATCGAACCCGAGCCCGAGGGCCAGCCCCAGTCCCGCGCCGCTTGACGGCGCGAGGTCGGGCCTTAGCTGAGTTTCCGGAGTTCCTCGCAGAGCACCGCGTGTGATCGTGCGCCCATGCGGAAGCAGTCGAGCTCGAACTTCTCGTTGGGGGAGTGCACGCGGTCGTCCTCGAGACCGAAGCCCATGAAGACCGTCTCGAGGCCCAGGCCCTGCTTCAGCAGGCCCGCGACCGGGATCGATCCGCCCGTCTTGATGAACGCGGGCCGGGTGCCGCAGGCGCGCTCGATCGCGGCTCCCGCGGCGGTGAGGTAGGGGCTCTCGACCGCGACGGTGGCGGGGCGTCCGCCCCCGTGGTCCTTGAACTCCCAGCGGCACCCGGGGGGCGTGCGGTCCTGGAGCCAGGCGAAGAAGGCGTCGCGGATGGCGTCCGGGTCCTGCTCGTCGACGAGGCGGAAGCTGACCTTGGCGGAGGCCTTGGCGGGGATGACGGTCTTGGCGCCCGGGCCGGTGTAGCCTCCCACGATCCCGTTGATGTCGCAGGTCGGGCGGGCCCACTCGCGCTCTGTCGCGGTGTAGCCGGCTTCGCCGATGTCCGCCTCGTGGGGGAGGCCGATGCCCCGGAGGGCGGCTTCCTCGTCGATCTCGAGGCGGTGCCACTGCTGGCGTTCGGCGTCGACCGGACCCTTCACGCCGTCATAGAACCCGGGGATGGTGACGCGCCGGTACTCGTCCCAGAGCTGGCTGAGGACGCGGACGAGTTCGTTGATCGGGTTCGGGCACTTCCCGCCCCACATCCCGCTGTGGAGGTCGCGGTCGGGCCCGTGCAGGATGACCTCGGTGTAGGCGAGGCCCCGCACGCCATAGGTGATGGCGGGCTTGCCCCGTGCGAGCATGCCGGTGTCGGAGATGACGCAGACGTCGCACTTCGAGAGCCGGTCCTTGTGCTTCTCGACGAAGCGTTCGAGGTTGACCGAGCCGGACTCCTCCTCACCCTCGATGAGGACCGTGAAGCGGACGCCTCCCCCGGTCTGGCCCCCCGCTTCCTTCCAGGCGCGCATCGCTTCGAGGAACATCGCGACCTGGCCCTTGTCGTCGGAGGAGCCGCGGGCGACGAGTCGCTCGCCTGCGCTGGCGTCCTTGTCCTTGCGGACGGGGTCGAAGGGGCCGGTCTCCCACAGATCGAGGGGGTCGGGGGGCTGGACGTCGTAGTGCCCGTAGAACAGGACATGGGGGCCCGGCGTGGAGTCGTCTCCGCAGGTGGCGAGGACGATGGGCTGGCCCCGCTCACCCCTCGACGCGTCGGCGGTCTCGGCGATCTCGACCTCGAAGCCTGACTTGCGGAGGTGCTCCCCGCACCACTCCGCGGCGCGGCGGGTGTCGGCATCGTGCGCGGGATCGGCCCCGACGCTGGGGATGCGGAGCCAGTCCATGAGCCTCTCGATCCCGGGTTCCTCGTTCTCGTCGAGCCACTTCAGCACCGCGTCGACACTCATGCGCACCTCCTCGTAGGGAGGAGAGCCTACGCGACACCCTCCAGGATCGCGCGAGCCGCCAAGTCGCCCGCCCTCGTCGCGCCCTCCATGGTCGCGGGCCAGCCGGTCTGGACATAGTCGCCCGCGAGGAGCAGGCCCGAGCCCCCGGTGACCTCCGGGCGGACCTGTTCGAAGGCGGGCGTCGCGGCGAAGGTCGCCCGCTTCTCCTTGACGGCGCGTGCGGTGACGACCCGGGCATGTTTCGACGCCGGGAAGCAGAGGCGGATGTCGTCGACGACGCGGCGCACGATCTCCCGCTCCGCCAGCGGGACCCACTCGTCCGCGGCGCTCACGACCGCGTGCAGCACCCGGCCCGCGTCGTCCTTGCGGAAGATCCACTGCGTGCCGGTGTCAAGCAGTACCGCGTGGGGTGTGTCGAGGACGGGGCGATCGAAGACGAGGTGCACGCCCAGGATCGGGCTGAACTCCGCGTCCTGGAGGGCCCGGATGCGGTCGTCGTCGGCGCAGGTGCCCTGGCTGAGGGCGCACAGGCGCTCGACGGGGAGGGCGCAGACGAGACGCTCCGCTTCGATCGTCTCCCCGTCCGCGAGGGTCAGGGTGCGAGCGTCGATGGCGCGGACGCTCGCGCCGAATCGGACCTCGCCCCCCGAGGCCTCGATCAGGCCCGGCACTTCCTCGTAGAGGCGCGTCAGGGGGACCCGGGGCACCCCGATGAACCCCGCTTCGGGTGAGCGGAGCAGCCCGTCCTGGAAGACCTTGAGAGCGGGCCCGGCGGCGACGCGGTGCACGCTGAGGTTGCAGGCGCTGATGATCACCGGCTCCCAGAACCGGGCGATGGCGCGGGCGGGCTGCTTGTGCGTCGTCAGGAAATCGCCGAAGGTGCGGCCCTGCCACGCGCTGCGATCGGCGAACCGGATCGCGGCGAGGGCCCGAGCGACCGAGGCCTTCTCCCGGAGCGAGAGGAACCGGGCAGCAGCGAAGCTCGGGCCGGCGTGCAGGGGCGCCGGCAGCGGGCTGGGCTTGAGCGTGCTGGACCGCCCGCCCGGCTCGACCCACCACTGCTCGCTGGTCCAGCGGAGGGCGCCGCCTGCACCGATGCGGCTGAGCAGGTCGCGGTAGGCGGTGCAGCAGCCCAGGGCGACGTGCTGGCAGTTGTCGATCTCGAGCCCGCTGCGCCGGTCGAGGAAGGATGCGGCCCGCCCGCCCAGTCGCTTCCTGGTTTCGAGCATGAGGACGGGGACACCCCGCTCCGCGAGCCGGACGGCGCAGGCGATGCCCGCGAGGCCGGCGCCGGCGATGATGACCTCGGGTCGCCTCGTTCGCATCACTTCCGCCACCCGGTGGTCAGGCGGCCCGCGACGGCGCGGAGGGCGATGCCGGTCTTCTGCCAGGCGGGCAGGCCCACGCGGACGGGGGCGACGACCGACGCGGGGGCCCGCTCGATGCGGGCGAGGATGCCCCGGTAGACGCTGGTCATGGCGACGAGGCCCGGGACGCAGGCGGGGTCGACCATGGACTCGAGGGCGGCGCTGCGGTCGAAGCGCTCCCGGGCGCGGGAAGCGACGTACTCGACGAGCCGGCGGGCCAGGCCTGGCTCGGACCAGGCTCGCAGGGCCTCGGGGGTGAGGGCCAGGTCGGTGAGCGATTCCTCCGGGATATACACGCGGCTGGGCGTCGCGTCGTAGTCCTCCGCGATGTCGCGGAGGATGTTGACGAGCTGGAAGGCCCGACCGCGCTGGATCGCGGGGGCGGTGAGGCTGCTCGGATCGACCCCCGGGGCGGGGCCCCAGACGGTGACGCACATGCGGCCCACGGAGGAGGCGACGCGGTCGCAGTAGCGGTCGAGGTCGGCCCAGGTCCGCAGTTTCACCGGTTCGAGGTCCTGCTCGAGCCCGTCGAGCATATCGGTGATGGGCTCGCGGTCGATCGCGTAGGTGCGGCAGGTGTCGAGGAAGGCGGGCCAATGGTCGGTGTCGGCGGTGGCAGCGCCGTCGAGGATGCGGAGTGTCTTGACGCGGAAGGCGGCGAGGTCGGCCCGGGTGTCGCGGGCGGGGTCGGGGTCGTCGGTGATGTCGTC
>DAIQNV010000017.1:23519-39887 GCA_036788215.1 Phycisphaerales bacterium
GCCTTCTCGGGCTTGGTGAGTTTCGGGCGTTTCCAGAGTGAGGTGCAGCCGGCGGCTTCGGCCTTGCGGAGCGTTCGCCGGCCCCCCGAGGCGAAGAGGGCGACGACCGGGGCGATGCGAGGGTCGAGCCGGCGCGGGAGGTCGCGGGCGGAGTCGAAGAGTTCGGAGGTCCGCTCGACGAGTGGGCGGAGGGCGAGGATGAACCGGACGCGGGCCTCGGGGTCGTCCCCGCGATGTGCGAAGTCCCGGAGGGTGTCGGCGTCGAGGCCGGTCTCGTCGATCGGCATGTAGACGCGGTCGCGTTCGAGGAGGTCGGAACGGGTGTCCTGCCAGAAGTTGGTGAGCTGGAGGGCAGTGCAGATGCGGTCCGAGAGGTCGTAGATGGTCGCGTTGCCCGGGTCCTCGTCGGGCGGGCGGTGGCCCGCGAGGGTGAGCACGATGCGCCCGACGGGGTCGGCGCTCTTCGAGCAGTAGGCGATCAACTCGGGCCAGGTGCGGTAGCGGGTGGTGCGCTGGTCCTGTTCGAAGGCGGTGATGAGGTCGTGGAAGGGCTCGGGGCGGAGGCGGCGGGTCTCGATGGTGCGACGCAGGCTGACAAAGACGGGGTGGCTGGCTTCGCCCCCGAAACAGCGGTCGAGCTCGCGGCGCCACCACGCGAGGAGCTCGGTGGAGCGGGCACGAGCCGCCTCCGGGTCAGCGGTGCCCGGATCGCCCGGCGATCCGAGGCGGTGGGTCTCGTCGGCGAGGTCGTCGGCCCAGCGGCAGAAGGCGTAGACCGAGGCGAAGTCGTCGCGGAGATCGGGCGGGACCAGGCCCGTGAGGACGGAGAAGTTCTCGTAGCGCGAGCGGGCGAGGGCGTGGCAGTGGGCGAGGGCCCCCGCGGCGTCGACGGGCTCCGCCCGATCGGCATCGGGCCCCCACTGCCCGAGCAGGGCCATGGGGTCGAGGTGCGCCGGGAGCCCCGCGGAGGGGCCGTCGTGGACTGTCGGGGTCGGATTGGGGGTGGTGGTGGGCACGGGCATGCGTCGGGCGGCTGTCTAGGATCGAATCGAGTCTGGCCCAGTGGGGGCCGGGACGGGGGTGGGGACGGGGCCCGGTACGGAGGCTTGCGGCTTCATGCGGATCATTCTTGCCAACCCGCGGGGCTTCTGCGCCGGTGTGCGCATGGCGATCGACGTCGTGGACCAGGTGCTCGACCTCTTTCCGGGCGAGCGGGTGTATGTGTACCACGAGATCGTGCACAACAAGCACGTGGTGGGCCGGTTTCGTGATCGCGGGGTGGTGTTCGTCGAGGATGTGGCGGAGGTGCCCCAGGGCAAAATCGTCGTTTTCAGCGCCCACGGGGTGAGCCCGGCGGTGCGGGAAGCGGCGGCGGCGCGGGGTCTGAAGGCGATCGACGCGACCTGCCCCCTGGTGACCAAGGTGCACTCGGAGGCGATCCGGTACGCGAAGCAGGGGTACCAGATCCTGCTGGTCGGGCACGAGAACCACCAGGAGGTGGTCGGCACGCGGGGCGAGGCGCCGGACGCGATCCAGGTGGTCGAATCGCCCGAGGATATCCCGACGCTGCGGATCGACGACCCCGAACGGCTGGTGTACCTGACGCAGACGACGCTGAGCACCGACGACGCGGGGGTGATCATCCGGGCGCTCAAGGAAGCGTTCCCCGCGATCAAGGCGCCGCCCAGCGAGGACATCTGCTACGCGACGACGAACCGGCAGCAGGCGGTGCGGGCGATCGCGCCGCTGGTGGACGCGGTGCTGGTCGTGGGCTCGAAGAACAGCTCGAACAGCGTGCGCCTGACGGAGATCTCGCGGAACGTGGGGACGCCGGCGTACCTCCTCGATGATGTGAGCGAGCTGCTCGAGGAGTGGCTGCCCGGCCCGGACGCGAAGCACGGACGGTCGGTGCTGATCACCGCCGGGGCGAGCGCGCCCGAGGACCTGGTGGCGACCCTGTGCCACACGCTGGTGGACCGCTTTGACGCGGAGCTGTGCGTGGCGGACGTGTTCGAGGAGCACGTGGAGTTCGGCCTGCCCATGAGCCTGAAGCGTGCGATGAAGGAGACGGGGATCGACCCCGGGAACCGGAAGATCAGCGTCTCCCCGCCCGAGATCACCGAGGCGGTGTACGGGGCGGCTCCGGTGACGCTGACGGTGAGCGCCCGCGGGTAAAGGGGCCGGGGCGTCAGGGGCAGCCGGCGTTGAAGCTGGTGAGGAAGGCTGTGGCGTCGCTGATGGTGAACGCTCCGAAGGGGGGGGCCAGATCCGCAGCGGGGTCCTGCTGCGTGAAGGCCCGGAGAAACTCGGTGATGTCGGCATAGGACAGCACGCCGAATGGTGGGGCGATGTCCGCGGCGCAGCCGCCCGGGGTGGGGCGGGCGGCGCTGGCGAGCTCGCCCGGGGCGAGGGTCATCTCGAAGCCATCGGAGAACGAGACGGTGCGGGGCGCGCCCGAGGCGTTCCATGCCATGTAGGTGCGGATGCCTTCGCGCTCGAAGACCGCGACGGTCGGGATGTCGGCGTGGACCTCGGGCACGAGCGGGCCGACCGCTTCGAGGGTGCGGACCCAGTGGACGAAGCGGGCGTTGGAGTCGCCACCCTCGATCGAGTAGGGCGCGCCGGAGTCGAGGAACGCTGCGGCGGCGGCGGGGTCCGCGAGGGCGAGCTGGGAGTACAGGATGGAGTGCCAGGTCTCGGGCGGGCCGGGGTTGGCCTGGAGCAGGAGGTCCCAGCTGCGCTGGAGCTTATCGGGGCGGGCGCCGAGGTACAGCGAGCCACCGGTGACGGGGAGGATGTTGATCCCGTGGATTTCCTCGCGGCTGGTGGTCCACCAGGTGTTGTAGTCGATGCCGTCTCCCCAGAGGATGCCGGCCTGGGGGCGAGACATGGTGCTCGGGAAGACCGTTTGGTCGGCGTCGAACCAGTACTGCTGAACCGCCTGGGCCTCGGTGGCGTGGAGGAAGAGGCCCAGGTCGCGGATCTCGGTGTCGCCCGTCACCTCGCCCCAGAGAACGCAGGCCGCGGCGAAGTTCATGGATTCCGAGCTGCTCTCCTGGTTGTTGCCCGCGAGGAAGTTGGCGTGGCCCGAGGCCCAGGCGTGGCCGGCGAAGGCGTCGAAGGAGCGGAGGCGGGGAAAGAGGGTGTCGGCGGGGTCCCAGCTGTTCGCGTCGCGGATGAGCAATTCGACCATCGGGCCGAAGCCGGTATCGGAGGCCCAGTCCTCGTCGAACATCGCGACCACCGCAGCGGCCATGACGAAGTAGCCATAGTGGAAGTGGTGGTCGTTCATCTCAGCGGCGAGGTTGAAGCTGCCCGGAGTGCCCAGGAGGGTCGCCCAGTTGGGGTCGTATGCGAAGTGGCTGCCGGTGCCGTTCCCGACGGTGAACCAGTCGGCGAGGTCGCCCTTGATGACGTTGAGGAAGGCGTTGCGGGCGTTGGTGTGCCCGGCCTGGTCGGCGAGGAGAGCGAGCTGTGCGAGTCGGCCCAGGGCCTTGCCCGCCCAGTAGGTGTCCTGCGGGAGCTGGCTTGTCAGGGTGCTGAGTTCGAGGTTGACGAGGTCGAACAGCTCCGCCTGCGTGAGCCCGCTGGTCGGTGCGAGCGTGGGGATGATGGGCTGGACGGGGGTGCGGACAGTGAGCGTGCTGTTCGCGTAGAGCTTCATCTCACCGCGAGGGGACGGGAAGGACGCGGCGACCGGGGTCGCGGTCGTGTGCAGCCACTGGTGGCGGTAGAGCGCGGTGAGGGGCGCGGTCTGGTTGCCCCAGCGGGGCTGGGTGCGGAGGGTGAAATCCGTCTCGACGACGCCGAGGTCCGGGCGGTAGGTCCAGGAGACCTCGGTTCCCGTGAGGAACGCGCCGGCGTGGGCCTCGAAGAGGGCGCGGGTGGCCGGGTCGTTGTCGGGCAGGCAGGCGACGCTGAATCCACCGGAACCGGAGACATCGGCGGTGGCGAGCGAGCCCGAGACGGTCCAGTCGACCCCGGGGGCGGCGAAGATGCCGTAGGTGGTGCCGGCGTGGGAGACGAAGAGGGTGTTGCCGGTGTCGGCGACGACGACGGTGCCTCCGAGGAGTTCGACGGTGGCGTTGGCGCCGCTGGCCTCGAGGTAGACAAAGGGCGCCCCGTGGGCCATCGTCGCTCGCAGCACGCGCGGGCCGTCACGCCACTCCGCGACGACGTGCCAGTCCCCGTACGAGTCCACGCGCATGTCGGGGGCGTTGAGCCCCGCGAGCCCGGCCCGGAGCGGGATCCCGTCAAAGAATCCGTAGCGGTAGCGCCGGTCCGACACACTGGGGCCGGCGTTCATCGCGATCTGCAGGCCCGGGGCGCCGCCGCGGAAGACGAGCGGGTGGGCGTGCAGGTCGGCGCCGTACCGGATCGTGCTGGAGCGCCGGAAGATGAGGGAGGACCACCAGTCGTTGGTAGAGGGCGGGCCAACGAACGCCTGGGTGACCGCGGGGTAGACGGGCTGGTTGGCGTTGTTCTTCGGGCGCTGGGCGCTTGGGGGGAGGCTTTCGTAGTAGGTGCCCGCCCCTGCGGTGGCGATGGGCTGGGCGGATGCCGGGGCGACCAGGAGGGTCAGGGCGAGGACCAGCGTCGCTGCTGAAGCTGAGATCATCGTCGTCCCTCGGGGGCGGTGGGTGTATCGCATCCGCGTACCGTAACAGTTCCACTCACCAGTGACAAGGCTTTCTGCGGAACCGGGCGGGGGCTCCCGATCACGGAGTCCCGCTGAAAAGAACGACCCCGCAACGCCGGTCGGGGCGCTGCGGGGCACACGGGAAGATCGGTGGTTCGCCTCGGGCCGGTTACGGGCAGCCATTGCTGAACGAGGCGAGGAACGCGTTGATGTCGGCGAAGGTGAAGGAGCCGAAGGGAACGACGAGGTCCGCGCTCTGGTCGCCCTGCGTGAAGGCGGCGAGGAAGGCGGAGACGTCGGCGAAGGTGAGCTGACCGATCGGGAGGGCAAAGTCTGCCAGGCAGGTGACGGTCACCTGGACCTCGGTCGCGGAGTAGGTCACGAAGGCCCGGCGGTTGGCCCCGAGGGCGGACGTGTCGACCTCGCTGAACTCACCCGAGACCGAGCCGGCCTGCACGATGGTGTAGGTGCTGGGGATGGGGAGGACTTGGCCGGTCGCGGGGGCGAGGACGAGGGTGCCGGCGAGGCTGGCGTTGTCGAGGGCGACGATGCGGTCGGAGTCGCCCGGGTTGGCCCCGCCCAGGTCGGCGTGATAAGCGGCGGTCGGTGCGAGGTCGAGGCTGGCGACGGAGGCAACGCCCGAGGCGTCGGCGTCGAAGGCCCGGCTGACTTCGAGGCGGTTCTCCACGACAAGGCTGACATCGGCGAGGTTGGTGCCATTCTCGAGGTCGATGAAGTCGGGCAGGCCCACCGCGGCGATGGTGCCCTCCCCGGCGAACGCGGCGCTGGCGCGGACCCTGACAGGCCCACGGAGTGCGAGGTCGCCCATGATGGTGGCGTCCAGCGTGGTTCCCAGGTTGATCGCGCTGAACTGCGAGACTCCGGTGGCGCGGATCTCGCTGGAGCCCAAGGCGGTGAACTGGCCCGCGAAGGCGAAGGAGTCGGCCCGCATGAACCCGCTGTTGAGGACGAGGGTGCTGGAAGAGAGCATGGTGAGGCTTTCGTCCATCTCGAAGACCTCGTGGACGCCCGAGCCGTTGCCGACCTCGAGGGAGCCACCGAAGATGTCGTCGAAACCGACGGAGTCGATCGAGATATCGCCGTTGACGGCGCGGACGACGCCGACGCCGGCACCGTCGCCCATGTCGAGCCCACCCCGGAAGTAGAGGGCGCCGTTCTGGGCCTCGATGATGCCGGTGTTCTCGACCCAGCCCAGGAACTCGCCCCGGCCCTGGATCGTGCCCGTGTTGTCGAGGTCGCGGCCCGCGACGGACCCGTTGGCCAGCGTCATCACGCCCGCGCTCTCCCAGGGCTGGTGGCCCGGGCGTTCGCGGATGATGAGGTCGCCGGCGATGTCGAGGTCGCCGGTGAGGCGATCGGAGGGGGCAAGGCTGAGGCGCCAGGCGTCGACGTCGAGCGTCGAGTTCGACGCGATGCTGACGTCCAGGTCGCCGGTCGCCCCGGCGAGGTTGAAGATGCTGTTGCCCGCCAGGTCGACAGTGGTCAGCCCGCCCGTGACGGAGAGGTTGAACCGGCCCGGGGTGACGACGCAGAAGTTGCCGACGCTCGTGATATTGACGGCGTTGAGCTGCGTCAGGTCGCTCGGGATCCAGAGCTGGAGCGCGGGGTGCCCCGTCGAGTCGATGTTGATCGGTCCCCGGAGCGCCACGAGCGGAGCGTGAATGACCGCTGTGCCCAGCACGGACAGTTCGCCGGCATGGTCGATCCATGGGGCGATCAGCGTCGCGCTCTCACCCTGCACATCGGCCGCCTGCATGACGATCTCGGAGGAAGCGGTGCCGAAGAAGCCCTGAGCGGAGTCGAACTCGCCTTCGTTACCGATGTACAGCCGCCCCCCCAGGGGACCCGCGTAGGGCAGCTCATTCACCAGTCGGGCGTTGGCCCATGCGGTGACCCGCGCTGCGGGATCGGTCCAGTCGAGCCTGCTCGTGCTCGTGTTGGTGCGCCTCAGCGTCAGGGTGGCGTTGGCGAGCGAGCCCGAGGGGAAGGCTGAGACTGAGCCCGTGCCGACGTCGAAGTGACCGGTCGTGCTGTTCATCTCGATGACGCCGACGCCCGTGATGCCGGAGTCGGTGCTCGCGGAGACGGCCTCGTCGATCTGCATGGTGCCGCCGTTCATGTAGACGCGGCCACCGTTGGTCAGCGTCAGGACATCGGTGTCGAAGTCGCGGAGCGCGGGGCCGTCGGAGACGCTGATGCCCGCGAACCCGCCCGACAACAGCGTGTCGCCGGCGACGAAGAGGCTGAACCCGGCGAGGCGCACATCGGCCGAGTTGGTGATGCTCAGGCCACCGATCGCGACGTTGCCCGTCAGCGTGGCGGTGGAGGTCGATCCATTGATCGAGGCGGTGTCGTTGATCGTGCTCGGCGTGAGGCCGGCGGGACCGAACCACTTGAGGTGATCGGACCAGTTGCCCTCGCCCCCGAGCCACGAGAAGGGGGCTGCAGAGACTGCGGAACCAGCGAGGGCGACGAGCGAGAGCGCAGCGATGACCTTGGTCTTGCGAGCCATGGGACAAACTCCTTGTGGAGGAAGAGTGCGTTTGCGGACGCCCGGGGGTGCCGGCCGGCGGTTGCCTCGTGAAGGCGCCGGGGCGGGGCGTCGGGGGCGGGCGTCGACGTTGGCCGACTCGCCCCACTTCTGAAGACGGCGGAAGTCCCGGGTTCTCACCCGGATGAGAAAGTTTTTGAGCAGTTCGTGAGGCGCGGCGCGGGTCTGTCGCTTGGCCGGCATCGCCCGCTCAAGACGCCCGGAAACGCCCTGCGGGCCCTGTTCGGGCCCGCGGGCGTGGCAGGAGTTGATGATTCAGCCCGTGATAGCAGCGACGAAGTCCGCGATATCGCGGAAGGACAGGATGCCGTCGGCGTTGATGTCCGCGGAGGGCAGGCCCGCGTCGAATGCAGCGAGGAAGCCCGCGACATCGGAGAAAGTGACGACCCCGTCTCCGTCGAAGTCGGCGACGCGAGCGATGTCGACGATGCGGTTCTGGCCCCCCTCGGGGTACGCGAGCGCGGTGACGAGGCCCCCGAGGTCGTTGCTCAGGTAGTCGGCGAGGGCGTCCTGCTCGCCGACGCCGGTTGGGAACGAGGGCTTGGTGCCAAAGACGAGGTACTCGTCGCCCCCGCCCGCCAGGAAGTTGCCGGTCGCGACCGTGATCGTCGGGGCACCGGGCACGGGCTCGCCACCGGCGATCATGACCCGACCGTCGGCAAGGACGACCTCGAGCACGCGGTCACCTTCCTCCTCGACCACGAGGGTGAGGTCGTTGGTCTCGCGCGGGGTGCGGCGGGAGTCGTACTTGACACGCATACCGGAGATCTGGGCGAAGCGGCCCGAGCCCCCGATGGTGTTGTTCACCGCGGAGTAGCCGTTCTCGAGCAGGGCCTTGAGGTCGCTCGCGGTCACGTCGGTGATGATGGTGACCTGGTTGTTGAAGGCGAGCATGCTCTGGACGGCGATCCCGTCGATCACGCCGACCGGGATGATGTTGTCGTTGCGGATGCCGCCACCGTTGGTGATCGTCACGTCGGGCAGGGGCTGCCCGATGATCGGGGCGGCCCGGCGAGCGGCGGCGAGGTAGGCGTCGGCGATCAGGTTGCCCTGGTTGGTCTCGCGTGAGCGGATGTTGGACCGCGTGCCATCCAGGGGGACCTCGGTGTCGGCGACCGGCGTCGTCTGCAGCAGGTCTTGCAGGGGCACGATTACCTGGTCGACGATGTCCTGACGGGGCGAGACCGCGTCGGGCCCCGTGCCCGAGACGCGGACGGGACCGGACTCGGGGCGGACCGCCAGGACATTCCCCGCGGCGTCGAACTCGACGACGAGTCGGCCGACGTAGGCGTAGTCGCCCGAGACGGAGACGACGGGCACCGGGTTGGCGTCCGCGTCGAGGGCCATGCGGGGGTAGCCGGTGCCGCCCATGGGGCCGGCATCGGCGAAGGGGGCGTCGCCCGGGACGAGCAGGTCGCCCGGATTGGCAAAGAGCTCGCCCCCGCCACCGGCGACCGCGACATCCACACCGCTCAGCTGGGCGAGCAGGGCGTAGTCCTGCGTCACCTGCTGGAGGTGCGAAGAGAGGATGATGATGTCGGCGCCCGCGGCCTTGAGGCTCGCGACCTCCGCCTGCACCGCGGGGAGCGCCTCGCTCACCACGACGCCCCCGGGGTTGGAGATGGTGTTGAGCTGCTCGGTCGTGGCGCCGACGATGGCGATGTCGAAGCCGTTGACGGTGAACATCGTGCTCGGGACGAGCTTGCCGATGAGGCTGGGCTCGGCGGAGACATCGAGGTTGGCGCTGAGGAGGGGCACCGGGGTGGTGAACCCGTCGAGGAAGTTGGCCAGGATGCCCGGGCCGAAGTCGAACTCGTGGTTGCCCGCGATGAGGGCGTCGTAGCCGATCAGGTCGAGGGCGATCGAGTCGAAGTAGGGCACGCCCTTGTCGAGGCTGGCCTGGAACTCGGGCCCGGCGAGGAAGTTGTCGCCCGAGGTGAGCAGGACGACCCCGCGCGGGATGCCGTCGTTCGTGGGGTCGGCGAGCGCCTCGGCCCGCAGCGCGTCGACGACGCTGGCGAAGCGGGCGATGCCACCGAAGTCCTGGTTCGGGGCCTCGAGCGAGAGGAGCTGGCTCTCGCCATCGGAGTGGTGCAGGATGGTCAGGATGAACGCGGGCTGGGCGGCGGCGACAGTCGCCAGCCCGGCGACAGCGGCGAGCGCCGCGAAGCGCGAAGCGATGGTGGTCATGGTCTGGTGTCTCCGGGTCGGGGCGGGGCCCCGGTGGATGCGTTGGTTGGTGAACGTTGGAAAGAGGATCAGCGGCGCCGACGCGCCACGAGCAGGCCACCGGCGAGGGCGATGGTCACCGCGCCGGGAGCCGGCACGAAGACGAGACCGCTGAACCCGTCGAAGCCGGTGGCGCCGACGAGGGTCGCGGCGCCGGTCGAGGCGTCGAGGGTGAACAGGCTCCTGCCGTCGGTGTAGAAGAGCGTGCCATCGTCGGCGAAGTCGAGCCCCGCGACGCCCGAAGCGCTCGCGGTGCCGGTCGCGCCGATCAGCGTCGCGCCCCCCAGGCCGGTGTGGTCGATCGAATAGAAAAGGTCGCCCGCGCCGGAAGTGGCCACGCCGAACATGAGGCCGGCGGCATCGATCGCGATGCCCGAGAAGTCAAAGGTGCCGCCCAGCGGGGCGACGGGGGTGAACAGCGCCGTCGAGGTATCGATGTTCGCGATGAACGAGGAATCCGTGCCGAAGAGCGTCACGCCGTCGAAGGCGAGCCCGCCCTCGGGGACGAAGGTCGGGACGCTCGCGATCAGCGTGCTGGAAGCGGAATACTGGTCGATCGCGTAGAGCGCACCGGTCGTGGTGAACCCGTAGAGGGTGCGGGTCGCCCCGTCCCACTCGATGCCCACGAAGCGGTTCACGCCGGTGTCACCGATCAGCGTCGCGGACCCGGTCGCCCGGTCGATCCGGTACAGGCCCTGCGTGCCCGTCGGCCCGAACCCGCCCACAGCGAGCAGACCCGGCTGAGCAACAGCGACCCCGGTCAGCGCAGCGATTGCGCTGACTGCACAAGCAGACTTCATCATCTTCAGAACTCCCACTCTGTAGCCCGGCGGCATGCCCGGCTCCGCAGGGACTATGGACCGGGCTTCGCTCGGACACCGTTCAGATGGCGTGAACTCGTCGCCGAGGGCGACGCCCGGCGGGGCCCTCATCGGGACGCCCGGGCGCACAGCCGTCGAGCACCCGACGCCAACTCCCCCGAGGGAAAAGGGCTATGCCTGAGGGCGGTCCCGTGCAGCGGCGCACACACCCGCGAAGCCCGGGGCGCTGTCAAACAGCGAAGATTGCGTGAACCCCACGAGAGCCCCGCAGAACGCGGGGCAAAGCCACCTGCCGGACTCGAACCGGCGACCTGCGGTTTACAAAACCGCTGCTCTACCAACTGAGCTAAGGTGGCAGCAGCAGCATGATATCGCCGGGCTCGCCTCCGGGTGGGCCGGGCTCACGCAGCCAGGCGGGTGCTGGCCTCGCCCTGCATCGTCCGGAGTTTCGCCAGCACCTCGGCGGTCGCCCCGTCGTTGCCCAGGGCGGAGAGGCGCATCAGGTCGGCCCCGAGATCGGTGAACTCCGGCAGGCCCAGCATCCCGCCCGAGCCCTTGATGGCGTGCCCGACCCGTCCGACGGTCTCGGGGTCTCCGGCGACCAGGGCTTCCTCGGCAAGCCGCAGCTTGCCCTCCAGTTCGCCGAGCCACTGTCGGGCCAGGTCGCGGATCTCCGGGTCGACGTCTTCGTCCATGGTCGCGTGCGTGAGCGTCGGTGCACCGCTGCGGACGATCCGGCTCTCGCGGAGCCACCTGGACACCGTCTGGATCAGGAGGTCGGGCTCGAAGGGCTTGGCGAGGAAGTCGTCCATGCCGGCGTCGAGGCACTCGCCCCGATCCGCGCCCGAACTGAAGGCTGTCAGGGCCAGGATCGGCATGCACCCGCCCAGCTCGCGGATCGCCCGGGCGGCGTCGATCCCGTTCATCCGCGGCATCTGGATGTCCATGAGGATGAGGTCGAAGGCCATTCCCCGGGTGCGTTCGACCGCATCGCGGCCGTCTTCGGCGAGGACGACCTCGGCCCCCGCGCGACGGAGGAAGATCGAGGCGACCTGCCGGTTCGCCTCAACATCATCGACGACAAGGATCCGGCGACCGCGGATGCCGGCGTCGTGGACCGACGCGGACGTGGGAGGCGTCATCAGCGTCGAACGCGGGATGGTGTCGCCCGGGTCGAGGGGCCCGGCCGCGATCACAAGCGTGAACACCGTGCCGCGGCCCGGGGCGCTCGCGACCGTGATGTCCCCGCCCATCCGCCGCGCGAGCCCGCGCGAGATGCTGAGCCCGAGTCCGGTGCCACCGAACCGTTGAGCGACATGCTGGTCGGCCTGCTGGAAGGGGGTGAAGAGCTTGCCGAGCTGCTCGGGCGTCATCCCGATGCCGGTGTCGCGGACCTCGACCCGCAGCACGCGATCGGCGTCGACTCCTTCCGCGGAGACACTCACCAGGACGCTTCCTCGCTCGGTGAACTTCACCGCGTTCGACACGAGGTTCATAATGATCTGGCGGAGGCGTGTCGCGTCGAGCCTCGCGGCATCGGGCACGCTCGGTGCAAACTCCAGGTTCAGTTCGAGACCCTTCTCCTCCGCCCGGGACTGGAGGAGCAGCACCGCCCCCGAAACGACCTCCCGGGGGCTGCACGGCGCTGGCAGTATCACCGCGGCGTCCGCGTCCATCTTCGAGAGATCGAGCACATCGTTGAGCAAACTCAGCAGGTGCAAGCCCGACCCGTGGATGATGCCGATCCACTCGGCCATCTGCTCGGGGTCGCCTTCGTGCGCGTTCTTGCCGAGCAGGTCGGCGAACCCGATGATCCCGTTCAGGGGCGTCCTGATCTCATGGCTCATCGCGGAGAGGAATCGGCTCTTGGCGGCGTTCGCGGCGTCGGCGTCGATCTTGGCCTGCATGAGCTCGGCCTCGAATTGCTTCCGCTCCGTGAGGTCCGTCTCGATCGCGACGAACCCCTCGATCACCCCGCGCTCGTCCCGGACCGGCTGGACATCGACGGTAATCCAGTACCCGGTGCCGGCCTTGGTCCGGTTGAAGAGTTCCACCTTGCACCCGCGCCCCGCCGCGAGCTCGTCGTGCAGATGCCGGCGAGCGTCCGCGTCCTCTTCGGACAACTTGAGCAGTTGGAGCGGGATCTGCCCCTTCACCTCCTCCAGCGTGTACCCGGTTCCCCGCGTGAATCCCTCGTTGACCCACACGATCCCGTGGTCCGCATCGGTGATTACCACCCCGTTGCTTGTTTTCTGGCCCACCATCGAAAGCCGGCGGAGCTGCTCGGTCATCGTGTGCGCCAGAGCCTGCGCCCGGCGCTGCGCATCGCCCAGCCCGTACACCAGCCATGCCGCCAGCATCGTGCCCGCCATCCCCACCAGAGCAACCAGGGGAGGCGTCGCCCGGTCGATCGTCGAAAGAAACCCCCTCGTCGGCCTCAGCTCGAGCGTCAGGTAGGCGCCCCCGATTTCGAGAGACAACGCCCGCGTTTCAGCGGGCCTGGGCGTCGTTAACGACTTCCGGGCGCCGACGGACGGCCGCGGCGACGCCGCCCGCTCACCCGGCAGACCGTCCACCACGCGACCGACCGCGAGGGCGCCGAGCGCCGAGTCCAGGCGCGTCGCGAGGACCGAGGGGTCCATCACCGCCACCAGCACGCAATCGACCGCCGCACGCCGCTCCGCGACCGTGCCGACCGGAGCCCCGTTCTCGTACACCGGCACGAACCAGAGCACGCGCCGCACTGGTGCCCCATCCGCGTCGACGCTCGGCAGCAGCACACCGGAGCTCATCGCCGCCTCGCCGTCGCTCACCGCCCGCTCGATCGCTGCGTGCGCCGCCGGCATCGACGACAGATCAAGGCCGGCAAGATCTTTCCCCGGCTCCGTCGGTTCAACGTTGGAGAGGATCCAGCGCGGAGCGGTGCCCCCGGCTCCCCCGGGGTCACGCGGACGCGCAAGCGCCATCCACTCCACGCCCGGAAATTCGCGCGGCAGATCCCGGCTCGCGACATACGCCGCGAATTCCTCGTCCGTCACCAGTTCACTGCCCGCGAACATCCCGCGAGCCCCGTTCATCCCGTAGACGGGCCGGAAGGTCCAATCGACCAGGTCCCGGCTCGCGAGCCGAGCGATCGCGTCGAACCTCGCCTGCGTGCTGCGATCGATCTCACGACCAACAAGGAACGACAGACCGAGCGAAGCCGGAACCCCGACCGCCACCACCCCGGCGGCCAGCCAGGTGCCCCACGCTCGCGGAACGGCCGAACGCGACCGTTCCGGGCTCGCGCCCCCGGCCGACATCATCCGGTGCGCCCTGACCGCCCGCCAGAACACAAGGGGGATCACCACGAGCCCGAGGACAAGCGCATCGAACAGGGCCCCGTGCGCCCACGACAGCCCGGATGCCACATCCGGCAGGATGAACATCAGGCCCAGTTCAACAGCCACGATGATGGCAACCGTTTCGAAAACCAGGCGGGCTATCGGGCGTGACAACGGCATAGCGGTCCCTCGCGTCCATGTCCGCTATCGCCCAAGCCGACACCCACCTTCAGCGCAGAAATCCCCACCCGGCAACCGCTCCAAGCCCGGAAACGGCGCAGCCGCAAATGCCAACGATCACCCACCCAGACGCGGGAAGGCGATTGCACTCATTGTCTGATTATGTGGACGATCTCAGCCGCACGGGCCATCCTTGCCGCCCGGAGACGGAGGACCGCGTTGTGCGGTGGAAGAAATGGGCGATACAGGACTCGAACCTGTGACCCCCAGTGTGTCATACTGGTGCGCTAGCCAACTGCGCCAATCGCCCGGAATGTCAGACCCGCGGGAAGCCATGGACCGGCCCCCGCGGGGCAGGAGTATACGCCACCCGGCCCGTCGGAAAAGCCCTGTGGGCTCAGCTCCCCCCGAACGCCTCGGGGAGGATGACGATCTCGACCCGGCGGCTCTGGGCCTTGTTGGCCTTGGGGCGAGCGGGGCCCATCGCGGCGGCATAGATCTGCGACGCGTTCACGCCCTTGGAGACCAGGTACTCCTCGACGACGAGGGCCCGCTCGGCGCTCAGGCGCTCGTTGGTCTTCCAGCCGCTCTTGCGGATCGGGTCGGTATCGGTGTGGCCCTCAACGCGGATCAGCTGCCTTGGGAAACGCTCTCTGATCACCCCCGCGATGCGGTCGAGTTCCTGGCGCCCCTCGCGCCGGATCGTGGCCTTCCCGCTCTCGAAGAGCAGGTCGCCCGCGACGGTGGCGACGCGGCTGTCGCCCCGCTGCTCGAACCCGTCGGGGTCACGCCGGTTCGCCTGCGACCGGGCGTCGACGATCTCGCCCCGGAGGCGGGCCAGCTCGTTCTCGATGTCGGTCCGGCGGGCCTGCAGCACCTGCTTGTCGGTCTCCGCCCGCTGCAGGCTGTCCTGCAGGGCCCCGATGCGGTCGCGGAGCTGGGTGTTCTCCTGCACCGCCAGGTCGTACTCCGACTGGCTGACGCCCTGGCAACCGCCGACGAGGCCCAGCAGGGCGGCGACCCCGCTGGTCGCGGTGAGCTTGATCATGCGCGTGCGATGCTGCGTGCGGAACATGCCGATTCCCTTCGTGTTCCTCGGTCACCAGATGACGGGGGGGGTGTGCGATCCCGCCCGCGTGTTCTCGGGCCAACAGTCTATGGCAAGTCGATGGGCGATGCCGACCCCAGGACCACCGTCAGCCCAAGCTCCACCCAGGGCTTGCACACGATCACCAGGAGCGTCCCCACCGCCAGGAAGGGGCCGTAGGGCATCGCCCGGGGCAACTTTCCGCCGCTGACCGCCCCGAGGACGGCCCACGCCAGCCCGACAAAGGCAGCTGCGAAGAAGCCCAGGGTCGCGTCGATCCACCCGACGCAGGCGCCGACCGCCCCGAGGAGGTGGACATCGCCCAGCCCCATCGCTTCCTTGCCGAACCCGAGCGACCCGAGAATCCGCACCGCCCAGACGACCCCGCCCCCCACGAGATACCCCCACAGAACCCCCGACAGCACCAGCAGCCAAAGCGGAGCGACAACCCCGGGCACCACGAAACCCTCGGGATCTACGACGGGGTCCATGGCTCCGAATGCCCACCGGGATGCCAGCCAGGCCCCCACCACTGCGAGGGCGACGGGCGCGAAGAGGAACGCGGATTCCTTGATCATCTCGCGCCGGGCGTGCGGGTACTGCACCCAGAGGTCGGCCGGGAGGTCGGCTCGGACCGGGCCGGCGTCGTCGGTCGCCTGGCCGGCTTCCGCGGCCCTGGCTCGTGCCGCGACCCGTTCCGCTTCGGCGTTCGCGAGGACGCCGGCTTCCCACTGGTCGTAGTCCGCGAAGCTCCGGCGGATGAGGCCCAGTTTGAGGAGGGCCAGGGACACCCCGATGCCGACGGTCCCGCCGAGGGAGCCTCCGATCCAACCCCAGTCGCGGACGCCCGGCGTAGGGAGGGACCACAGCCAGCCGGTCGCGGACAACCAACGGGTGCCGTCCTCCGCCAGCCAAAGCCCGGGGCGGGCGGCGCTGGCGTAGACGGGCCCATGGACCGCTTCGAACCACCCGGCGTGCGCGGGGAGGACGACCAGGGCGAAGACGGTGGGCACCCAAGCGAGCACGAGCGGGATGGTGAAGGTCTTCGCGTCGACGAGGGTCATCGCGACGAGTGAGGCGACCAGCAGGAGGATGGTGACGAAGATGGGCCAGGTGGCTGCGAGCCCGTTCCCCGCCCACTCGGGGCTCCACGCTCCGGCGGTGAAGCCCAGTTCCCGCGACCCGTCGAGCCCGAACCACAGGACGAACAGTCCCGCGAAGAGCACCCCGACGAGGGCTTCGACCAAGGGATACTCGGGGCTGATCCGGCTCCTGCAGAAGCGGCACCTACCCCGCAGCATCAGCCACCCGAAAATGGGGACATTTTCACGCCAGGTCAGGCGGGTGCCGCAGGCGGGGCAGCGCGAGGGCGGGGTGATGACGCTCTGCCCGAGGGGGACGCGGTAGGCGATGACGTTGATGAGCGACCCGAGGGACGCCCCCACCGCTCCGAAGAAGAGCGTGAAGAAGGCGAGCGGGATCCACGAGAGCAGGGTCTGCACTCAGCCGCCCTCGCC
>DAIQNV010000017.1:39987-52010 GCA_036788215.1 Phycisphaerales bacterium
GTCGGGTCCGGCCCCAGCACCCGCGCCTCGAGCTGCTCGATGCGCTGCTCGCTCTGGCCCAGGATGGCCCGGCAGCGCTTCAGGAGCGCGGCGCCCTCTTCGTACCTGGCGATGGACTCTTCGAGGCCGATCTCGCCCGATTCGATCGACTCGATGATGCCCTCGAGGCGCTCGACCGCGGCTTCGTAGCCCAGTGCCTCGACCTCGGAGGGGTCGAAGGCGGGTTCGTGGTCGTTCTGGGGTGGCTTGCGGGACGGGGGGGTGGGGCTCATCGCGACAACCTAGCCCCCGGCTCCGAAGAGGTCCATCTGGTCCGCATCGGGGGCCTTCCCGGGACCGGCCCGGCGGCTCCGGCGGCGCGGCATGGGCGCCGGGGGCTCGACGGGGGTTTGGGGTGGGGTTCGGGGTGGGGTTCGGGGCCCGGGGGCCGGCTCCCCGTCGCCCACGACCGACTCGAAGGCGCCGTCCGCGACGCGGGTTCGGACGATGTTGCCTGAGGCGACATCGCTGACGGAGCGGAGCGCCCGCCCGTCCGGGCCGGTGGTCACGCTGAACCCCCGGGCGAGGACCGCCTGGGGGCCGACGGCGCGGAGTTCGCGTTCGAGCCCCGCGAGGCGTTCGTCCTCGAGCGCGACCAGGCGGCGTCCGCTCGCGCCGAGGGCTCGGGCGAGGTCGGGCAGGTCGCGGGCTCGGCCCGTGACCGCCCGGCGGGCGACGCGTCGCAGGCGGGAGGCGAGTTCGTCGACCCGGGCGGCGCGCCGGGCCTGCACGCTGGTGGGGCGGGCCCGCTCGAGGCGCACCGCGAGGTCGCCGACCCTGCGGGACGCCCGGGCGAGGCGGGCGCCCGCTGCGGCTCGGGCCCGGCGCCCGAGGGCGTCGAGTTGACCTCGCTGGATCGTAAGGATCCGCGCGGGGTCCGCGAGCACGGGGCGAGTGGCGAGCGCGTGCACGCGCCGGGTCTCGGCGCTGATCCGCTCGCGGACCCGGGCGCCCGCGCGGCGCCAGAGCGAGTCGAGCTGGCGTTCGAGCGCGTCGCGGTCGGGCGTCAGGCGCATCGCGGCCTGTGTGGGCGTGGCGCACCGGCAGTCGGCGACGAGCTCCGCGACGGTGGTGTCCGTCTCGTGCCCGATGGCGGCGACGACGGGGAGCTCGCTCCGGACGATCGCCTCCGCGACGGTGCGCTCGTTGAAGGCCCAGAGGTCCTCCATCGAGCCTCCGCCCCGGGTGACGAGGATGGCGTCGACGCCCAGTTCGTCGCGGTGGGCGTTGACCCAGCGGATGGCGCCCGCGACCTCGGTCGCGGCGCCGTCGCCCTGGACGCGGGCATCGACGACGACGAGCCCGACGGCGCAGCACCGGCGCCGGGCGGTGTCGATGACGTCCTGCAGGGCTGCGCCGGTGCGGCTGGTGATCACCGCGATCGCCCTCGGAAAGACGGGGAGGGGGCGCTTGCGTTCCTCGTCGAGCCAGCCCAGCGTGCGGAGCTCCTCGATCATGGCGCGGAGCCTGGCCTCGAGGGCGCCGCGACCGACGGGCTCGACGCGGTCGACGATGAGGCTCACCTTGCCGCCCGGCGCGTAGAACTCGACGCGCCCGGTCGCGACGACCTCGACACCGTTCTCGATGCGGACGGGGGCGCGCCTCGCGGCGCTCGCGAACATCACCGCGCTGACCACCGCGGACCCGTCCTTGAGATCGAAGTACCAGTGGGTGCGGTCGCGGAAGCCCGAGACCTCGCCCCGCACGCGGACCTTGGAGGGCAGGCCGGACCGCAGGGCGGCATCGATCGAGGAGGCGAGCTGCGAGACCGTCAGCGGCGCATCGGCGTCCGGGGCGGGCTCGCCCGCCTTCGCTGAGGGCCCGCGCACGCGGGATGGATCGAACGGCAGCCTTCCGGTCATCGGGGATCAGTATGCGCGGGATCGCGCTCCAGCACAGGCCGGGAGCCCCAAGCGTCGGCGTCCGGGCTGATTCAGCGCGATGCGACGGAGGCGCCGGGGTCGCTCGGTGCGCGGAGCACCTCTGCGGGCGCCGCGTCCTGTGCAGGGCTCCGCCGGCCCGTGACGGGGTTGACGAAGGTGCGGACGGAGCCCGCGTAGCCCACTTCGCGCAGGTACGCGATCCTGGCCCCTTCCAGCGAACCCAGCCCGGGCTGGTGCAGGGGCACAAACGGATCGAGGCTGATGAGAAGCGTGTGGACGCGCACGATCGCGCGTTCGTCGCTGAAGGGCGCCGCCCCGTGGCGCTGAGCCGCGGGGTCGATCCCCGGGCCGGTTGCGACCGGCGCGGAGCCCATCATCGCGCCGCCCACCCACAGGCGGCCCGGGCCGGTGCCCGGGATCTCGCGCGTGACGAGCCAGTCGGCACGGGCGAGCCGGGGGTCGATGAGCTCGACGCTCCGGCCCGTGTCGCGAGGCTTGATCGGGGCGAACGGGGGGAGGGGGGCAGCGCCGTAGCCCGGGGCGCTGGTAGCGAGAATGGCGACGATCGAGGCGGGGTCCATCCCTCCCATGATGGGGATCGCGGGCGGGCGCACAAGGGGTTGGGGTGGACGCTGGGGCCCGGGGCTCGCGTGGTCGGGCCCGGTCGCCCGGACGCGTGTTCTTTTCGGACGGTCGCGGTGCCCTACTTCGTCGCGGGCATGGCCAGGGCGTAGGGGGCGGCGAGCCACTCGTAGGCGTCGATCACCGCGGCGGCCTGGGTGCTGGCGCGGTGGTGCTCGCGGACATGGGCCCGGGCGGAGGCGCCGAGTTCACGGGCGGCGCCGGGGTCGTCGATCAGGTGGGCGATGGCGTCGTGCCAGGCGTCGGCGGTGGGCTCGCGGACGAGCTTGGCGGTGCGGTTGTCGATGAGTTCGTCCGCTGCGGGGTCGGAGGCAGCGACAACGGGGACGCCGACCGCCATCGCGTCGAGGAGCATGGTGCGGCGTTCGCCCCGGGCTTCGGGGTGGAGCAGGAGGTCGGCGCGGAGCGCGAGCTCGCGCCGGCCCTCGAGATCCTGGATCAGGGAGACGCGCCCGAGGATCTTGAGGTCGCGGGCCCGCTTCCAGAGCCCGGCGCGGCGGGCGAGCTGGGCGTCGACGAAGATGAGCAGCGGGCTGCCCGCTTCGATGAGGCGGGCGCAGGCCTCGAGGGCGGCGCGGGCGTGGTCGGGGTCGCGCCCGCCCCCCGCCATGACGATCCCGGGGACGGCGCCCGGCTTCAGGACCTGCCTGGGCTCCGCGGCGACATGGACGCCCCACGGCGCGTACCGGCAGGGGACGCCCAGGTCGGCGTCCTTGATCGCGGACTCGACGACGCGGTCGGGGGCGAGCAGGAGCATCGCGGGCTGCTGGTCGGACTGTGGGGTCGTCGGCTCGGGCTGGCGGTCGTGGCCCTGGAAGTGACCGAGACGGCGCATGGTCTGGACACGGTCGATGAGGCCCGGGCGCCAGACCTCGAGGGCCAGACCGGCGCCCAGGGCGCGGGCGATCTCGGTGGCGAAGCGCCAGCAGGCGCCGCCAAAGGCGTGGACGACATCGATCTGCGGGTCCGCCTCGCCGGTGGCTTCCTTCAGCGTGGAGATGAAGGGGCGGACCGCGAGCTTCCAGCCGAAGGGGAGGGGGGATCGTTCGTAGACGATGGGGGGCGTGGTGCGCCCGAGGTTCTCAGGGACGCGGGCGCCGACCGGGACCGCGATGATCAGGCGGACACCCTCGTCGGCGAGCCCGATCTCGAGCCTCCCGAGCATGCCGGCTTCGCGGGAGACGAACATGGCGTCGGTGATGATGAGCGTGCGCACGGGTGTGTCCTTACGAGCGGTCCCGGGCTCAAGGGTCGGGGTGGACGGTCGGTGGATAACCGTCGTGGATCCATCCGCTATCGGTCAGCAGGGGGTGGTCCGGTGCATGCTACGGTCGGGTTCAGACGCTGCTGAGCGGGGTGAGGCAAGGCTTTGGGTATTGCGGATATTCCGATGCCCAACCGGGTTGTTCGTCACGAAGAAGACGATGTGTGCGGTGCGGGGTGTGTGGACAACCCTGCGTGTGAGCCGGCTTTCATGCGCGGTGTCAAGGGGCGGCCGACGCTTTTTGCGGAGAATCCGACGCGCGGAAGGGGAGGCGCGGGACAGCTTCCGGCTGGGCGGTGATCGCGTCGGTCCGCCAGACACCCACCCAGTGCGGGTGGTCGGCCTCGACGCGGTGGAGGGCGTACTCGCCGGCGGGGCCCTCGAGGGGGCGGAGGCTGGCGGGGGGCTGGTGCCAGGGCCACCAGGGGCGGACGCCCTCGTTCGCGTCGGGCAGGGCCTCGAACTCCGCGGGGTTGTTGACGAGTTCGGCGATGGTGCGGAGGCGCTCGGCGCGGACGTCCATCTTCGGGATGCAGGCGAGGAGGCCCCGGGTGTAGGGGTGGAGGGGGCGGTCGAAGAGCTCGAAGACGGGGGCGTACTCGACGACGCGGCCCGCGTACATGACGCAGACGACATCCGCGTTCTCCGCGACGACGCCCAGGTCGTGGGTGATGAGCATGACCGCGAGGTTTCGGGTGGACTTGAGGTCGGTGAGCAGGTTCAGGATCTGGGCCTGGATGGTGACGTCGAGGGCGGTCGTGGGCTCATCGGCGAGGAGCAGACGGGGCTGGCAGGCGAGGGCCATGGAGATCATGACGCGCTGGCGCATGCCCCCGGAGAACTGGTGGGGGTAGGCGCGGATGCGCTTCGCGGGGTCGGGGATGCCCACGGCGTGCATCGCCTCGAGGGCGATGTCGCGGGCTTCGGCCTTGCTCACCCTGCGGTGGAGGGTGATGGCCTCCAAGATCTGTTCGCCGACCGTCTCGACGGGGTTGAGGCTGGTCATCGGCTCCTGGAAGATCATGGCGATCTCGTTGCCCCGGATGTTGCGGATGTCGCGCTCGGGGAGGCTCAGGAGGTCGACCTGCTTGCCTGACTCGGCCTGGAAGTGGATCTTGCCCCGGTCGAAGCGGCCCGGGGGGCGGGGGATGAGCTGGAGGGCGGACATGGCGGTGACGGACTTGCCACAGCCCGACTCGCCCACGACCGCGAGGGTCTGGCGCTCGTAGAGGGACATGCGGACGCCATCGACCGCCTGGATGCGCGGGCCCCCGCGGTTGTCGAAGGAGACGGCGAGGTTGTCGACCTCGAGGATGGGGGGTTCGGGGGGCATGGTGTGGGGGGCGTTGGTCTTCGTTTGTCCCTCGCTTGCGCTTCGGGCTCGTTGTGGTGGATGGGTGAGTCTTGGGTCTAACTGCGTTGGTCGTTCGTGGTCTAGCTCGCCTTTGGCTCGCGAGACCACGGCACCCGGCGTTTCGTCTATCGGCGTGTTCGCTTGGGGTCGAGGGCTTCGCGGAGGCCTTCGCCCACGAAGTTCAGGGCGAGGAGGGTGAGGCCCAGCAGGACGCTGGGCACCGCGAGGAGCCACCAATGGCTGCGGAAGGTGTTGAGCTCGGTCAGGCCCTCCGCGGCGAGGTTGCCCCAGCTCGGGAGGGGGGGCTTGACGCCGATCCCGAGGAAGCTGAGGAAGCTCTCCTGCAGGATGGCCTGGGGCACGGTGAGGGTGGCGTAGACGGTGATGGGGCCCACGAGGTTGGGCAGGAGGTGGCGGATGAAGATGCGGCTGGTGGGGGCGCCGACGGCGCGGGCGGCTTCGATGAAGGGCTGGTTTTTCAGGCTCAGGACCTGGCCCCGCACGACGCGGGCCATGGTGAGCCAACTGACGCCCCCGATGGCGACGAGGAGGGCGCCGACGTCTAGGGCGGTCCGCTGCGCGTTCGTGAGATCGAGCCCTGCGGCGACTTGGCGGTCGATGAAGCCATCGACCGCGACCGCGATGAGCACCACCAGCAGGATGTAGGGCAGGCCATAGAGGACATCGACGATGCGCATGAGGACCCCGTCGACCTTGCCCCCGGCGTATCCGGCGACGGCGCCGTAGATGGTGCCTATGGCGACGGAGATGAAGGCGGCGGCGATGCCGATGCCCAGGGAGATTCCCCCTCCGGTGAGGACGCGGACGAGGAGGCTGCGGCCCAGGAGGTCGGAGCCCAGGAGGAAGCTCGGGTGGTGCTGGGCGAGTTCGTCGTAGACGGGGCCCTCGGTGGTGGCGATGGCGTCGGCGGGCGTGAGATCGTGGCGGGCGGCGATTTCCGCGAGGGTGGCCTCGGGGACGAGGGCGTTGAGGCGAGCCTTGTCATCCTCCGCGTTGGGGACCCACGAGGGCGGGATGCGGGCGGCTCCCGTGTCGCCGGCGTTGTAGCGCGGAACAGAGGAGCCCCCTTCGGGGACGGAGGCGAGGGTCCAGGGGAGCGTGCCGACGCAGGCGACGACCATAAAGAGGAGGAAGGACATCCCGATGACGCCGGCGAGGGAGCGGGTGAGGGGGTTGTCGGTCTTGAGCGGTGAGCTGGCGAGGGCGGGGACGGAGCCGGGCTGGCCACCGCCATGGGCGCCCGTGGGGCGCGGCTGCTGCGCGGGCACGCTCTTGGGGTCGGCCTGTGGGCTCTCCGGCATACGTGCCCACGGTATCCGACGCGGGGCGGGTACGCTCGCGGGCGATGAACGATGAGCAGCAAAGCGAGACGGTGACGCCCTGGCGGGCGGGCGAGCGGCGGGAATTGGCGCGGACGCGGGTGATGACGCTGTACGAGCAGCGGTTCGAGTGCGTGGATCATCCGGAGCGTTCGGGTGACTTCACGGTGATCGACTGCGCGGACTGGGTGAACGTGGTGGCGCTGACCAAGGGGGCGGGGGCGGACCGGTCGGTGGTGCTGATCGAGCAGTTCCGGTACGGGACGGCGGAGGTGACGCTGGAGATCCCCGGGGGGATTATCGATCCCGGTGAGGACCCGGTGGAGGCGGGGGTGCGGGAGCTGCTGGAGGAAACGGGGTATCGCGGGGCGCGGGCCCGCCTGCTCGGGCGGAACGACGCGAACCCGGCGATCATGACGAATCGGGCGTACACCGTCCTGGTGGAGGACGCGGAACGGGTGGGCGGCCTGAGCCTCGATGAGCACGAACAGATCGTGGTGCGGGAGGCGCGGGTGACGGACCTGCCCGGGATGGTGGAACGCGGGGAGATCGCGCACACGATCGTGATCGCGGGGCTGTTCCGGGCGTTCGGGGCGCTCGGGCTGCTTGGTGGCAACGGCGCCGGCTAGCTGAGGCCGGGCTTGTGGACGTCGTTGGAGGCACGCTCGGAGCAGATGCGGTTGATGAGCTGGAGAAGGTCCTGGATGTCGACCGGCTTGTGTACGACGGTGTAGGCGCTCTGGAAGACGGCCTCGCGGGCGATGGCCTCGCGGTTGCGGGTGCGGTCGGAGATCATGACCGCGATGACGGACGGGGTGACGCGTCGGAAGACGAGGTAGAGGTCGAGCCCGCTGGTGGATCCGACCTCGGACTCGATGAAGACGACGTCGAAGTGGATCTGCCCGGCGATGTCGAGGGCGGCGGCGGGGGTGTGGGCGCAGTGGACGCGGAAGCCCTGGTCGGTGAGCGCGTTCGAGATCGACTCCTGGGTCTCGGTGTCGTCGCCCACAAGGAGGATGGAGGTGTCCTGCACGCGGTCGATGAGGCGGACGACGGTGTCGAGGTCGAGGGGCTTTGGGAGAAGGGCGGCGGCCCCTTCCTCGAGCGCGACGCGGCGGAGGTCGTCGATGGTATAGGCGCTCATGAGGATGACGCGGGCGGTGGGGTTGTGGCTCCGGATGCGGCGGAAGGCCTCGACCCCGTTGATGCCCGGCATGCGGACGTCCATGAGGACGACATCGAAGGTGCGCTGGTCGCAGCGTTCGACCGCGGCTTCGCCGGAGTCGGCGGTCTCGACCTGGTAGCCATCGGCCTCCAGGATCTCGGCGAGGGTGTCGCGCATGTTGCGCTCATCGTCGACGACGAGGATGGTGGCCCTGGCGGCGCGGGCGGTCTCTGTGGCGTTCTGGTTGGTCACGGGTCGGCCTCGGCGTTGGCGGTGTCGGGGCGGTCGGGTGACGGGCGTATGGCGGCGAGGCGGACGATGGCGGTGGCGCCGCCGAGTCGCGAGGGCTCGTTGCTGAAGAAGATCCGGCCCCCGTGGCGTTCGACGATCTGGCGGCAGATGGCGAGGCCCAGGCCGGTGCCCTTGGTTCGGGTGGAGAACATGGGCTCGAAGACGCGTTCGAGCAACTCTGCCGGGATGCCCGGCCCGGTGTCGGAGACGCGGACTTCGACCGCGTTGTCCGTCGAATCGACGAGGACCTCGACCGTGTCGGTCGGGTGGGGCCCGCGCCGATTGCTGGCGGTCTCGCCCTTGCAGGCCTGGATGGCATTGGAGACCAGGTTGGTCAGGACCTGCGCGAGCTGGCCCCGGTCGACTTCGATGATGGCGTCGTCACCCCGGACGAAGCGGACGACGAGGTTGACGTCGTCGGGGTTGCCGATCTTCTTGAAGACCTCCTCGATGGCGGCGCGGGCGGGGACGCGCTCGAGGTCGGGGGCCTTGCCCCGGGTCATCTCCATGAGATCGGCGATGATCTGGTCGGACCCGGCGACCTCGTCCTCGATGATGCCGAGGTAGCGGTCGACCGCCTCGTCCGGATCGGTCATCTTGCGCCGCAGCAGGTAGGTGGCGTTGCGGATCGCGCCGAGGGGGTTGCGCAGCTCGTGGGCGATGCTGGCGGCGACCTGGCCGATGGTGACGAGGCGGGTGTGCTTGACGAGGTCGGCGCGGGCGCTCGCGAGTTGTTCCTCCACCACCGCCTTCTGTCGGGCGAGTTCCTGCTCGGCCTCTTTGAGGCGCGTGATGTTCTCGTGGGCGATGACCGCGGAGCGCTGGCCGTGCTCCTCGTACCCGCCGATCTGGACGCGGAACCAGCGCTGCTCGTTGCGGAAATGGCAGGGGTACTCGTGCTCGTAGGCGTCGCGACGGCCGGACAGGATCTCGCGGAGTGCGACCGCCATGTCGGCGACGTCCCGGTCCTTACGGCTCGCTCGCTCGCAGACCTCGAGGTAGTTGGTCCCGATGCCGTCGGCCGGATCGGGGAACTTGTTGTCGCGTGCGAAGCGTCGCCAGGGCTCGTTGACCGCGACGATGACGCCATTGGCATCGACCACCGCGATGTGAGCGTGCAGGGCGTTGAGCGCGACGGGCAGGACCGCCTCGGCCTTCATTGTCGTCCCCCCGGACGGCATCACGGGGTTCGCCGCAACGACTCGACGGCACCCGCTGACATGAAGTCTATCCGGCCCCGAGTTTCCCTTGACACCGCTCCGCCTGTGCGCGGGCCGCCCGGAGGGGCGGATCCGCAAGATGCGGAATATACCCCACCCCGGATCAGGCTACTCGCCCGGGGTGTGGGGAGGGGGTCAGCGGGGGCTCTTGACGCGGTTGACGAGGGACTGGGCCTTGACCGAGACGCCCTTGACGATGGAGTCGAGGGCTTCGCGGTTGGGGGCGAACTGCTTGGCGGTCTGCATGTCGATCCAGTCCTTGGTGATGAGGCTGTAGAGGGAGCGGGTGAAGGAGTGCATGCCCTCGCCCTCGGAGGAGTTGACGATGGCGGGCAGGTCCTCCTCCTCGCCCTCGCGGATCTTGTCGCGGACGGAGGGGCTGGCGAGGAGGACCTCGGTGGCGGGCACGACCTTGGTCTCGAAGCCCTCGACCGCGGGGATCAGTTTCTGGGCGCAGATCGCCTTGAGCGAGTTGGCGAGGGCGTGGCGGACGAAGCCCCGCTCGGACTCGGGGAAGAACTCGAGGATGCGGCCGAAGGCCTGCATGGTGTCGGCGGTGTGGAGTGTGGCGAAGACGAGGTGGCCGGTCTCCGCGGCCTGGATGGCGGCGAGGACGGTCTCCTTATCACGCATTTCGCCGATGAAGACGACGTCTGGGTCCTGGCGGACGACGTAGCGGAGGGCGGTCTGGAAGTCCTTGACGTCGATGCCGATCTCGCGCTGGGAGATGATCGACTTCTTGGGCTTGAAGCGGTATTCGACGGGGTCCTCGATGGTGATGATGTTGACGGCGCGGGTGGCGTTGACCTGGTCGAGCATCGCGGCGAGGGTCGAGCTTTTGCCGGAGCCCGTGATGCCCACGACGAGGACGAGGCCTTCGTTGGCGCGTTCCACAAGGGTGGAGTAGACGGGCGGGAGGTGCAGGTCGGCGTAGCTGGGGATCTGGGCCTTCACACGCCGGAAGGCGGCGTGGGTGTGCCCGCCCGAGCGGAAGAGGTTGACGCGGAAGCGTTCGCCCTTATTGGGGCCCTCGTCGATGTGCCAGGCGAAGTCGAGGTTGCCGTTGACGCGGAAGTCGTCGCGCTGTTTGGGCGAGAGGATGGGGTCGATGAGCGCATCGGCCTCCTCGGCGCCGAGGGGGTCGGCGTTGATGGGCTTGAGCTTGCCCCCGATGCGGTAGGTGGGCGGGATGCCGACCTTGATGTGCAGGTCGGAGGCGTCGAGCCTGGGGGTCGCGCCGAGGAGCTGCTGGATGTTGGGTTTGCCGTTCGGCTGGCTCGTGGTGTCGGCCGACGCATCGAGTTGAGTGGTCACGCGTGCCTCCCGGCGTGGCGGGCGATGCCGGCGCGAGCCGGGGCTACCCGAAGACGAGCCCGATGGCGATGTCGTTGACGTTGGTGCCGGTCGGGCCGGTTCGGACCAACGCATCAACTGATCCGAAAAGAGTGTAGCTGTCGTGATTCGTCAGGGCCACGCGGGGATCGATCCCGGCGGCGCGGGCTTCCTCGAGGGTGGAGCCGGTCGCGATGGCTCCCGCGGCGTCGGTCGGGCCATCGATGCCGTCGGTGGCGAGGGTGACGACCGCAGCGCGGTGGAGGCCCTCGAGCTCGAAGGCGGAGGCGAGGGCGAGCTCGGTGCAGGGCCCGCCCTTGCCGGTCGCGTCGCCGACCTGGACCGTGGTCTCGCCCCCCAGGACGAAGCAGCGGGAGCCCCTGCCCCCGGCTCGGGCGAGCCTGGCGGTGCGGTGGCCCAGGGCGAGGCCGACCTCGGATGCGGGGCCCACGACATTGCGCTCGACGCCATCGACGCGGAAGCCCAGGTCGATCGCGGCGCGGGTGACGGACTCGACGGAGAGGGCGTTGTTGGCGATGACGGTGTGCTGGGTGCGTTCGAGGATGGGGTCGGAGGGGCCCGGGGTCTCGGTCTCCTCGCCCCGGGTGCCTCGGACGAGGTGGGCGGTGATGGAGGGGCTGACGCGGCGCAGGTCGTGGCGGTCGAGGACGCGGAGGGCGTCGGCGAAGGAGGCTTCGTCGCCCGCGAAGGGGCCCGACCCGATGGTGTCGAGGGGGTCGCCCAGGACGTCCGAGAGGACGAGCACGGTCGTCGGCGCGGGCCAGCAGAGGCGGGCCAGGCCACCGCCTTTGAGGCGCTCGGCGTGCTTGCGGACGCTGTTGAGCTCCCGGATCGTGGCACCGGCCCGCATGATGGCATTCGAGAGGGCGCGGAGGTCGTCGAGGGCGATGCCTTCGGCGGGCATGCACAGGTGGGCCGAGGCGCCGCCCGAGACGAGGGCGAGGACCTGGTCCTGCTCGTTCGCGAGGCCCGCGGCGTCGGCGAGGGCCTTGGCGGCGCCGAGGTTCCGCAGGGTCGGGAGCGGGTGATCGGCGGGATGGACCGAGACGGGTCCCGCGCCAGCCTGCTCGAGCGCGGCGCGGACGCGGGACTCATGCTCGGGCACGCAGGCGACGGCGCCGCGGGTGATCCGCCGGCCCAGGCGCTCCGCGGCGGCTTCGACCATCGGTGCAGCGCCCTTTCCCGCGGCAAGGAGGATGACGCGGGGGGCGGAGTCGAGGTCCTCGGGCCAGTTCCGCCGGACCGCGTCCGCGGGATCGGCGGCGCGGAGCGCGGCGGCGATGATCGCGTCGGCGACGGGGCGGATGTCGGGCGTCTTGAGGCGGGTCACGGGTGGACGATACCCGGCGGGGGCGGGTTCTGGCTAGATGACCTGATTGAAGGTGGGGCGGGCGGGGCTGGAGGTTGCCGGGCCCGGTCGGCCCCCGGCGGTGCCCTGGTCGACGACTCCACCGAGGCCGGCGCTGGTGCCG
>DAIQNV010000018.1:0-28496 GCA_036788215.1 Phycisphaerales bacterium
TTCTTGATGTCGGCGAAGACCTTGATGTCGTGCGCGTCGATCTTCTTGCGGTAGCGGAGCAATTCGCCCGCCTCCGCCTGGGCGAGCAGGCCCTCGTCGGCGACATGGGCGAAGACGAAGTTCTCGGCCCTGATGAACGCGCCGCCCGCAGCGAGGGCGACCGCGATCGCGTGCCGGTTGCCGCCCGAGAGGATCTGCACGCCGAAGGGGAGGGTCACGCAGGCCTCGACCTCGAGCGCGATGCGGGTCATGGCGGCCACGATCTCGGGCCCGAGGGCGTCGCCATGGACGTAGGGGGCGTCGTGCATGTTCTCGACGATGATGGCGTCGAAGCCCACGTCGGCGAGCTGGCGGGCCTCGACCGAGGCCTGAGCGGCGAGCAGTTCGACGGGGGTCTCGCCCCGGGGCGTGCCCGGCAGGGCACCGACGTGGATCATCCCGATGAGGGAGCGGTCGGGTCGGAATGCGGTGGGCGAGGTGTTGCGGGCGAGGGGCATGGGTCGTTCTCTCCGGCGAATGATCGTCAGGGGGCGGGAGCGTAGACCTCCTGGGGGTCACCGAGGCCCAGAGGCAGCCCCAGGGCCTCCCACGCGAGCAGGAAGATGGTCCACGCGATCGCGAAAACGATGGTGTAGGGCAGCATCATGGCGATCAGGGTGCCGATGCCGGCGTTCCTGGCGTACTTCTGCATGTACACCAGGATGATGATCAGGTACGCGTTCAGGGGCGTGATGATGTTGGTCACCGAGTCGCCGATGCGGTAAGCGACCATGGTGAGCTCCGGGCGGACGCCGGCGAGCATGAACATCGGCACGAAAATCGGCGCGAAGAGGGCGTACTTGGCGGACATCGAGCCGACGAAGAGGTTGAAGACCATCGTCACCGCGATGAACGCGACGAGCAGGATCGCGGGCGAGAACTGCTGGCTGAACAGCCACTCACCCCCCGCGAGGGCCAGCATCCGCCCGACATTGCTCTCGCCGAAGTAGGCCACGAACTGCCCGGCGAAGAAGGCGAGCACGATGATCGGGGCCATGCCCGCGATCGACTCGATCATCAGGGCCGCCGCCTTCTTGGTGTCGCGGACCTCGCCCGTCACGATCCCGTAGGCGTACCCGGGGATCACGAACACAAGGAAGATGATCGGCACGACGACCGCGACCCAGCGCTGGAAGACGCCGTCCATGCCGGAGAGCGGCGTCCGCTCGATCGCGGGGAAGAGATCGGGCAGGAGAACGAGCACCGCGATCAGGGCGGGCAGGCCCGTCAGCAGGACCATCGAGACGAACACGCCCCGGGCCTCCTTCGCCTCGAGCCCCTTCTTCGCCAGCCCGTAGACCGCAGCGGGCACGCCGATGACGCTCGCGACGAGCAGGATGCCCATGCCGACGCGGGCGAAGGGGAGGTTCTGAGCCTGCAGGCCCGAGACGAGCATCGTGACACCTCCGGCGATGCCGGCGAGCGTCGCGATCCAGGCGACCAAGATCGAGTCCGTCCAGGGGTGGTCACCCTCGGGCTCGATCATGGAGGGGTCGGGCCCGCCGTCCTCCGGGCTCTTTCGGCTGAGGCGCTTCTCGACGAACATCGCGGTCGTCGCCCAGCCCACGAAGGTGACCATGAAGGTCGAGCCGGCCATGAAGTACCAGCTCGCGGTCGGGGCAACCCGGCGCTCGGGGTCGATGATCTGCGCCCCCACCGCGGTGAACTCCGCCATGATCGGCTCGAGCGTCGTGATGAGCAGGTTGGCGTTGAAGCCCGCCGAGACGCCCGCGAAGACCGCTGCGATCCCCGCCAAGGGGCTGCGACCCGCTGCGAGATAGATCACCGCCGCCAGCGGGGGCAGCACGATGTACCCCGCGTCCGACCCGATGCTCGACATGATGCCCAGGAAGACCATCGTGGGCGTCAGGAACTGGCGCGGAACGACCAGCATGAAGGTCTTGAGCAGCGCCGCGATGAGCCCGGTCTTCTCCGCGACGCCGATGCCGAGGATGCCCACGAGCACCACGCCCAGGGGCGCAAAGCCCATGAAGTTGTCCTCCATCGACTTCAGCACCCAGTAGATGCCCTCGACCGTGAGCAGGCTGACCGCGACATTCACCTCGCCCGTCGGGCGGAGCACGGTCCGCTCCTCGCCGGTCTCGGGATCGGTGACCGACACGGGCCTCTGCACGAAGACCGCCCAGCCCCGGTCGCGGAAGTCGATCGGCTCGCCGTTCGCATCGAGCACGGGTCCGTCCGCCCCCTCGAGGACGAGGTGCGCCTCGTACTCCCCGGTCGCGACCTCTTCCGCGACGATCGTCGCGGTGCGCCCCGATTCGACCTCGACGATCGCGGGATCGAGCCCGTCCACGCCCCCCCCCGGGAACCAGCGGACCTCGTAGCCCGGGGGCAGGCTCGGGGCGAGCATGTGCGACATGACGAGCACGATCAGCCCGCCCAGCAGGAAGAGGACCGCCGGATCGGGCAGCTTGTTGCCGATCCACTCGACCCCATCGAGCAGCCTGCCGGAGAGCCCGCCTCCGAAATCCTTCTTCGCTTCGGGCGCCTGATCGGGCGTGGCCTCGCGGGAGCCGGTCTGCGAGGGGTACTCGGGGGCGTCGCCGGTGTGCTGGTCGCTCATCGCCCGATTGTGGCGAGTCCGCCCGCAAACCGCAACGCGGGCCGGACTTGGCACAGTCCAGCTACTTGGTCATCGGGCGGACCTTCGCCAACCCGCCCCGGAGAAAGTATTCGAGCAGCTCGTGCCCGACCGGAACACGCAAGTCGCTCTCGTTCGCCTCCGCCTCGGTCCACGCCCTCGGGACGACCGACCGCACCCAGGCCCCCGCCATCGCGAAGGGGACCGGAGTCGCGTCGGGCCGGCGGGCCGCCGAGAGCTGGTAGATCTCGGGCAGCACCATGATCCGCCAA
Source organism: Phycisphaerales bacterium (assembly GCA_036788215.1). GTDB lineage: Bacteria > Planctomycetota > Phycisphaerae > Phycisphaerales > UBA1924 > DAIQNV01. The sequence continues at coordinate 2,914 of DAIQNV010000018.1, forward strand.
CCCCGACGCTCGGGGTGCGCCTCCGCGTCGCCAAAGGTCTCGAGCTTGCCCGCGATCGGGGCGACGACCCGCGCATCGAGGCGGCTGAGGGCGTCGACCTTCTCGGTCCAGTCCCCACGCTCCGCCGCGAGGCGGGGGGCAGATGTGTGCACGACGACCAGGTCCACGCGATCGAGGGCGTCGACCGCTCTCGGGCCCAGCTCCGCCGAAGACGCGTCGATGACCTCCATGCCGGTCAGGCGGGCGATGCCCCTGGCGAGGTCATCGCCCCCGATGAGCGCCGCGGAGAGACGATGCGCCGCGTCGGGAGGGCTCGGCCGGGTCGCCTGCCCCTGGCCCGAGATCCACGCGAGATTCGCGGCGGGCAGCCCCGACTCGGCCCGGGCGGTGTTGATCTCGTGCTCCGCGAGCAGGTCGTACGAGCGTGCGATGAGTTCGCTCAGGCGTTCGGACGCCTCCCGGTAGGGGCCCCCCGGTGCCATGGGCAGCGAGCGGTCCCACGCCTCCCCGACCGTTTCCCACGCGGGGACGGTGCGGAGATCGGGGTACTCCCGGCCCGAGCGATCGATGAGCAGGGCGCCGGGACCGGTGCCGGCGTGCAGTTCGAGCCCGTCCGCGAGCCCGCCCGGCAGGTCCCGCCAGAACGCCATCAGATCGGCAAACAGGGCGCTCGCCTCCGCGATCGGCACGCCACCCGCGCTCGCGTCGACGATCGTGCCATCATCCCGGGCGTGGACGAGATCAAGGGCGAAGGCCCAGTCGCGCGGGCCCAGTTCGACCCCCTGTCCCGCTGAGGCGAGCCCGCCCCGCGAGACACCCGTCTCGAGCGGGTCGATGCCCAACAGCGCCGCCAGGGCGACCTCGGGCGAAGGCGTCACCCCTTCCGGCACGAGCGCCGCGGCTCCGACGCGCCCGGATCGGGCCAGCCGGTCGATCGTGGGCGTGGAGGCCGCCTGCATGGGCGTGAGCCCGTCCAACTCGGGGAGCGGCGCATCGGCCGCCCCGGACGCAATGATGAGGGCGTACTTCACGCCCACACCCTAGCCGGAGTGCCCCCTGTGCCGCACGACCAGAATGCCACCCCCCCCACCCCTCCCACCCCCCGCGAAAGAGCCCCGGGCGACCCGGTGACCGCCGAAGACGGGTTTCTGGGTTGCCAGTGCCCCGAGGAAGAGGCCCGGGTGAGCCTGATCCCGGTGCCCTTCGACGCGACCTGCTCCTCCCGCACCGGGGCGGCCCGTGGGCCCGAGGCGATCCTGCAGGGCTCGGTCTACCTCGACATCAACGACCGGCTCTTCGGCCGGTTCGACGAGATCCCGGTGCACCTCGAAGCGATGCCCGAGTGGATGGCGGCTCTGAGCGCCAACACGCGCCGGGAGGTGGAGCCCCTGCTCGCCCATGGGCCAACGGGGGCCGACGCCTCCCGCATACGGGGGATCGATGAGGCCTGCCAGCAGGTGCAGGACTTCGTCTACGAACGCTGTGCTCGAGCGATCGACGCGGGACGCATCCCGGGCGTCATCGGGGGCGAGCACGGGGTCGGCTACGGCGCGATCCGGGCGAGCGCCGAGCGTGGCGGGCCGATCGGCATTTTGCACATCGATGCGCACTTTGACCTGCGCGACAGCTACCTCGGGCTGCGCTACTCGCACGCGTCGGTCATGTGCAACGCCATACGGCACGACCGCGTCGAGAGGCTCGTCAGCGTGGGCATCCGCGACTGGTGTCCGGAGGAGCTCGAACTCGCGGAGGCGTCGGGCAAGGTGACGGCCTTGTTCGACGACGACATCGCCTCCCGCACGCTCGGAGGCGAGGCGTGGACGACGGTGTGCGAGGAGATCGTGCGGGCGCTGCCCGAGCGCGTGCACGTCAGTTTCGATATCGACGGTCTGGAGCCCGGGCTGTGCCCGAACACGGGCACACCGGTGCCGGGCGGGCTGACCTTTCAGCAGGCGTCCTTGCTCCTGCTGACGCTCGCGAAGTTGGGGCGAAAGGTCGTTGGCTTCGATCTCGTCGAAGTCGCCCCGCCCCTGGGCGCGGACCTCGACGAGGCCCGCACGCTCGATGGCGTCGTCGGGGCCCGGGTGCTGCAGCGATTGGTGGGAACCGCAGCCGGTGTCAGGGGGTAGGCACGCCCGCGATGGAACGGATCGCTCCGAGGATCGCCCCGCCCGCGTCGAACGCCACGCCGAAGATCAGATCCGCGCCGAACCAGAACAGCAGGATGAACGCGCCGAGCATCACCCATCGCCCGTTCTCGCTCATGCCGAGCCGGGCGTAGGCGGGCCAGTACTCAGCGAGCAGCCGCCCGCCATCGAGGGGCAGGACGGGCATCAGGTTGAACAGGCACAGCACGAGGTTCAGCACCACGCCGACCTGGAAGAAGTTGACGAAGTTCGTGTACAGCGGATCGGTGACGCCCATCCGCGGCGCGACCGCCACCCAGAGACCGTAGAAGATCGCCGCGACGAGCGCCAGCGCCAGGTTCATCGCCGGCCCCGCCAGCGTCACCAGCGGGACGCCGTGCCGGCCCCGGACGCGTGACGGGTCGATCGGCATCGCGCCCCACGCGATCCCGATGGCCGCGAAGACGATCAGGCTCAGCCCGCCCATGTGCACGAGCGGGTTCCAGGTCATGTGCCCGGTGACCACGGGCGTCTGGTCGCCCAGGCGCACCGCGGCCCAGCCATGGGCGAGCTCATGGAGCGTGATCGAACCGATCACGACGACGCACCAGCCCAGGAGGTAGGGGAACCCCAGCTGCGGGTTGTTCAGGATGTCGGCGACCCACCAATCGACCACGACGGGCCTTTCGTCGCAGGGCGCCGAGCGGACGCGGTCAGGCCGCGGCGGCCTCGGCCTTGGAGGGGACCGCGGCCGCGTGCTGGGCCGCGATCTTCACGAGTTCGTCGAAGAGCCTGGGGTCCTCGATGGCGACGATGCTCAGCATCTTGCGGTTGAGCGTCACGCCGGCGAGCCGGAGGCCGTTCATGAACCGGCTGTAGCGGGTGCCGCGCATCTTGCAGGCCGCGGTGATGCGGGTGATCCACAGGGCGCGGAAGTTGCGCTTGCGGGCGCGCCGGTCGCGGTAGGCGTAGACGCCGGCCCGCTGGACCGCGTCGTACATGCGGTAGGGGCTGGTGCTGTTCGAACCGAAATAGCCGCGGGCCTGGCGGCGAAGCTTCTTACGGGCCTGGTTGCGGGCAGCGCCCTTGCGTACGCGAGGCATATCTCAAACTCCTGTGCTCGGCGGGGCGGGTGCAAACCCGTCTTCGGTCCCGACGCGCGAAAGGGGGAAACGGATCAGTTCGACGATTCGGCCTTGGCGGCGCGGGCGGCGCGACGCTCCGCGGGGGAGGGGCTGCGACGGCGCGACGCCAGGGGCTGCGTCCGACCGCGCAGGCGGCGGAACAAGAGCGCCTCGAAGCGCTTCGCCTCGGGGTTCGAGGCGTACGGGTCGCGCCGGAGCTGGCGGAGGCGCTTGCCGCTCTTGTGGCTCGAGAGGTGCTTGTGGTAGCCGGAGCGGTGACGGACCAAGCCGGACTTGGTGATCCGCACACGCTTGAGCAGGCCCTTGTGTCGCTTGTTCTTCGGCATCGCGCCGGGCTCCGGGGGGTCTGAAGGTCAATCGGTCGTACGCGCCCCACTCGGGCGACGCTCACCGGGACCGCAACGGTAGGCCCGCTTCGCCCGCTGGCCAAGCCCCGCCCGCGCATCGTATGGTGCAGATTTTGCCCGAACCACACCCGAATTAGGGTGCGAGGGTCGAGCCCCGGGCTCAGGGCCCGAGGAACGCGTCGTCCGCAGTGGTGGGCAGTTCGTCCCCGTTCACCAGGCCAACGCGGGACCGGACGGTCTGGATCAGCTGCTCGATCTGGCGGGGCAGCCAGATGTTGTCGCCCTCAACGACGGGCTCGACCGTCCACTCGACCGTCCCGTCGAGGCGGAGCAGGTGCTGACCCCGGTAGCCGTGATTCGGGCTGCGGGCCTCGGGCGAGACCGCCTCTCCCCGGGCGACCCGGAGGATCACGGGCGAACGGTCGGCCATCAGGACCGCCCGGGCGGGCAGGGCGTGGACCCGGGCGTGCGTGGGCGTCATGATCCGGTAGCTGTAACTGACCTCGTCGAGCGAGTTCCAGTCGGTCGCGTCGGGGGCGACCAGCCTGGTCGGGGCACGGTCGTTGCCCGGGCAGGCCAGGGTCTCGAGCCCGGTGTGCCCGGTCCGCACCAGCGTGAACAGGTTGGCGGAGTTCGACCGCTCGGGCGAGGTGCCGACCTGCATCCACGACCGCCCGCCCCCGAAGCCGGCGGTCGCCATCGGGAGGCTTTCCCTGTAGTCGCCGGCGTACAGACCGAAGGCCTGGGCAGCCCTCTGCCCGTTGACCAGGCAGGCGGCCTGCATCCGCTCGCTGCGGAACGCGCCGAGCGTGGGGAACAGCACCGCGGACGCGAGGAGCAGCACCGCGGCTGCTGCGACGAGGTCGGACATGCGGAACGACCCGCGTCCGTCCCCCTCGGCACCCGGGAAGGCGAGAGCGTCGCCCATCTCCGAGTCCGCGAGGCGGGTCATCACCAGGTCGATCCGGGCCGACCGTCCTTCGTCGATCGCCCGCTCCGCATCGGGCCCCAGCGTCGTCAGCGCCCGCCCGAACCCCGCCAGCTTGTGCGCCCGGCTCGAAAGGCTCGTCGGCACGCGCGTCGCGTCGAAACCCGCCATCACGAAGGACTCGCTCGCGGCGTCCGACAGCTCGTTCAACCGTTCTTCGCTCGCGGAGCCCCCCGTTCCCGCGACGCCTGCCATCGCCCGCTCGACGCGGAGCGACCGCCCGCCGGGCGGATCGGCGTCGAGCAGACCCAGCAGCATCGCGACATGAAGGGCCCGCGGACGGTGTTCGTCCCCGACCGCGTCCGGGTCGAGGCCCGCGTCGATCAGGGCGTCGAAGGCGGCCTCATCCTCCGGGCTCAGCGCCGAGAGGGGACCGGTCGCGGGGTTCAGGGTCTGATCGTCGGGATTGATCGGTGAGGGTGGGGTCACGAGGACACCTCCGTCGTGTTCGAGCCCGCATCGGACCCGCCGGCCCCGCCAACCTTGCTCGCCTGCTTCCAAGCGCGGGCAAAGCTCGCGACAGCCGCGTGCAGGCGAGACTTGACTGTGCCCAGAGGGATGCCCAACTCGTCGGCGATCTGGGCGTAGCTGAGTCTCTGGAAGTAGGCCAAAAGGAGGATCTCGCGGAGTGTGGGGCTGAGGCTGTCAACAGCGGTTTGCACGAGTCGGTCCCGTTCCTGATCGTCCAGCCGCTGGCCGGGGCCCTCGACATCGACCTCCATCAGATCGATGAAGCTGGCAGTCCGACCGTCCGAATCGCCGCCCCGAACCGGTGCCGAGAGGGGCACCATCTGGCGACGACCCTTCTTACGCATCAGGTCCCTCGCCTTGTTCGCTGCGACGGTGAACAACCACGGTCGAAATCTCCGGGATGTATCGAAGGTGCCGGCGGACTGGTGGATCTGGAGGAACGCGTCCTGGAACGCGTCCTCAGCGAGCTGCCGATCCCCGCACAGGCGGAAGAGGAACCGCATCAGGTCGTCGTGATGGCGGTCGATAATCGTTCGCAACGCCTCGGCGTCACCGTCTCGATAGGCCTCGAAGAGTCGTTCGTCGGTGCGTTCGGGCACAGGCAGTCCGGTAAAAGCCCCGGGTTCTACTGGGGCACCGGGCCCCGGGGAGTGTACGGGAGCCTCCCGGGCGCGGGTCGAGCCCCCCGGGATCGTTTCCCGAGCCGGCTCGGTGCGGTTTCGCAATGGGCCGGGCGATGGGGCGTTGGATGTGGTGAAATGGGGCCGGTCGTGATCGAGTCCGGACGGAGCCAGCCCAGCGCGAGACCCGCCCTGCGCCTCGCGTGGGTGAGTCCCGGTGCGCCGGGTCAGGGCCCGCCGGGGGAGGGATCGGACCCCGCGGATCTGGTCGAGAGGGCGTCCCAGGGAAACCAAGTGGCGTGGGCTGGCCTCGTGGGGCTCTACGCCCACCGCGTCTTCGGGCTGGTCAAGGCCCGTGTTCGCGATGCGGAGCTGGCGGAGGAGATCACGCAGTCGGTCTTTGCGACCGTCGCCCGCCAGCTGGGCTCGGAGGAGGGCTACCGCGAGTCCGGGCGGTTCGAGGCGTGGCTCTTCCGCGTGGCGCTCAACCGCGTGCGCGACGAGGCCCGGAGGCGGAAGCGCCGGGCGGCGCTGCAGGAAAGACTGGCGACGGAGCCCGCGTTCACAGGAGCGGGCGAGGACGCAAGCGACACCCCCGAGTTCGGCGAAGCCGAGCTCACGAGCCTTCGGGCGGCGCTCGGGAAACTGGGCGAACGGGACCGCGAGATCATCGAGCTGCGTCACCACGCTCAGATGAGCTTCAAGGAGATCGCGGGCGTGCTCGGGGAACCGATGGGCACGCTCCTGGCCCGGCACCACCGGGCGCTGAAGAAGATCCGCGAACTGATCGAAGCGTCGGCGGGAGCCGGCGAGGCAGCGAGGCAGGCATGAGCACCGACCACACACATCACGACGCGGACGAGACCATCCCGGCGGAGTACGCCGGTATCGACCGTGGGCTCCGGGCCCTCGGCGAGATGGAGCGGGGGGCGGTCCCGTCGGGGCTGGCGGACCGCATCGCGCGGGCCACCGCCCATGAGCTCGCCGAGCCCGCGGTCGCGGGACGGATCGGCTTCGGGCGGGCTCTGGGCTACGGGCTCGCGGCGGCGCTGACGCTCGTCGCGGTCCCCGTCGTCGCGATCGGCCTGTGGCGCAGCGTGCAGGGGCCGACGCCCGGGCCGCTTGCGGGGTCGGCGGACGCAACGGTGGCGGTCGCGGAGGCGCGTCAATTGGAAGAGGACATCGGCGCGTTGATCTTTGTGGCGTCGCTGTTCGAGGATGAAGGCTGGTCGGGCGCGGTCGCGGGCGTGAGCGATCGCACCGATGAACTCAGCGTGAGCGTGAACGACCCCTGGACCGAGATGGGATCCTGGGCCGACCTGCTCGACGACACCGAAGGGGGGGCCTCGTGACCCACCGCACCTGGCTACGACTGATCGTGCTCGCTGCCCTGGGCTCTTTGGCGCTGCCCTCGCTGGCGATCCAGCCCGGGGGCGGGGATGGCCCGCGCTCTCAGGCGGGCCCCGGGCGAGGCGTCGAGCGGGGCCCGGAGTGGACCGCGGAACGCCTGACCGAACGCGTCGACGAGCGCATCGTGGAGATGGAGAAGGCGCTCGGTCAACTGCGGGCGATCCGCGCTGACTTGATCGAGACCGGCGATGTCCGCGTCGCGCTCGACGAACTGGGCGAGGCCTTCCGCTCCCTGATCGCCTCGGGTCCCATGGGCGAGGCCCTGCGTGCGCGACGCGATGGGGACGGCGCGGGATTCGACCGCGGGCGGTGGAGCCGCGCGGACCGGGACGGACGCGATGGCGGGCCGGGCGAGCCCCCGGCGCCCGATGTCACCGACGCGGAGATCCGGGCGTTCATCCAGGCCCGGCTCCCCGAGCTCGGCGAGCGCCTCCGGCGCGTGAATGCCTTCAGCGAGCAGGGCGGGGAACGCCTGTTCCGGCGTGTGCGGGGGCGCATCGCGGAGCTGGTCGCCCTCGAGCGCGAGGACGCGGACATGGCGACGCTCAAGCTCGCGGAGATGAAGGCGGGCATGCGCGTGGTCGAGGCGGCGGGGGCCTACCGGCGCGCGGAATCCTCCGGCGTCGGCGTCGATGCCGCCCGCGAGGAGCTGCGGCTCGCGATGGGCGAGCAGTTCGACGCGCACTTGGCGATGCGGGCGCACGAAGTGACGCGGACGCGGGCCCGCATCGCGGCCCTCGAAACGGAGCTCACCGACCAGGCGGCGCGCAAGGAAGCCTTCCTCGATGAGAAGGTCGGCGCGATGATCGACAACCCGCCCCGCTGGATGCTCCGCGACCGCGACGACGACGACGCCCCGGATCGCCCGTAACACTCCGAGCGGGGCCGGACCGCGTGTCAGGAGACGATCGACCCGGGCTCGATCACGCTCATGGGCGTCATCAGGACGACATCGCGGTCGCCCTCGCCCTTCGCGGCGTTGCTCGCGGCGAGCAGCATCCCGCGGGACTCCTCGCCCCGGATCTTGCGCGGCGCGAGGTTCGCGACGATCGCGATGTACCGCCCGACCAGGTCGTTCGGCTCGTAGTACCCCTTGATGCCGGCGCAGATCTGGCGGGGGGTGCCCGACCCATCGTCGAGCTGGAGCTTCAGCAGGCGGTCCGCGTTGGGGTGGGGCTCGGCCTCGACGATCTTCGCGATGCGCAGGTCCACCCGCGCGAAGTCCTCGAAGGTGATCTCGGGCTTGAAGGGCGACTCGGGCTTCGTCTCGGTTTCGCTCCGGGCCCCGGTCGATTCGGCGTTCGCTTCGGTCACAGCATGCTCCCGCTGGAAATGGTCGCGTCAGGGATCGGACACCCATCGCCCGTCGCGCCAGTACGGTCGCGTCGGGTCCACACGGTAGGTCGGCGCGACCTCCGCCGGGTCGGGGTCGCGCAGGGGGGCGCCCAGATCGATCGCGAGCTGCGCCCCCCACGACCGCTGCACGCCCGAGAGCATCGCCGACTCGAACCGCAGGTTCGCCACCAGCCCCCCGCGTGAGAGCGCCCAGCCGGGGTTCCCCCCGCAGTAGTTGCACAGCGACCGCTCCACGTCCTGGTTCAGGCGCTTCACGCTCACCCGCTCGTTGCGGCACTCCGGGCAAGGCCAGCGGGCCGCCTCGGCCCGCAGTTCGCTCAGGATCTCGCTGGGCCCGGCACCCGTCAGCAGCGCCGAGTACCGGTCGAAGATCCGCGCGACCTCGGGGCGGTCGAGCAGGTCCCGCGCCCGGGCTCCGTCGCCCGAACGCACCAGCCCGATCGCCTCCGCTGCCCGGAAGGCGTCGCGCCGGGAGAGCGGGCGGTCGACCGAGCCCGTCCAGTCGGGAGTCGCGTAGCGCGAGTCGATCACCCGCGCGATCGCCCGGAGCCACCGCGCCCGACGCTCCGAGGGCGTGATGTCCGCGAGGGCAAAGCAGGCGGCGGCCCGCGTCACGGTCCGCGGGCCGGACGCGCCGATCGCCCCGACGCGTTCCAACTCGAAGGCCAGGACGAACAGCCTTTCCGCGAGCCCGAACTGGGCATCGCTCGACGCCTCGGCCGCGATCTCTTCGCCCAGTTCGAGGTAGGCGACGGGGTCAGCCGGATCGAGTGACGAGAGTCGATCCGGGAGGCCCGGCAACCTTTCGGCGAGGGCCGACACCGTCGCGGCGTCGCCCGCCTCGGTCGCCGGTCGCGGCGCGGGCTGCGCGAGAGCACCGGACAGCGTGAATGCGAGCACCAGCGCGATCATGTACCTCATGGCAGCACCCCGAATCGCAGCAGCCACAGCCTGGTGATCGCTCGCTCGGTCGACGCGATCTGCTCGAGCACGTGCCCTGCATCGCGCCGACGCTTGGCGAGATCGTCCAGCACGCCGGCAACGCGCGACGCGACGGCGGGGCGCTCCGCCGCCACCAGGGTCGCGAGCGTCTCGCACAGGGCCGCCTGCTCCGCGGCAAACATCTGCACGACCCCGTCCGCCATGCCCAGGCGCGCCGTGCGCCGCGCCTCGATCCCCGCGAGCCCGAAGCGCGGGTCGGGAGCGGGCAGCCCGCGCGCGATCTGGCCCGCGTGGCGCTCCGCGGTCAGCCTCGCTAGACCGGGGAGCGACAGCACCGGGCCGGTGCCGGAGGCCCCGCCCAGCCCCTCGTCGTACGCGTCGGCGAGGAGGCGGACCAGGTTCTCGACGGTGCCCAGGGGCCCGGCGCTCGACAGCAGTTCGAGCAGCCGCTCCACGAGGGCCCGCCTTGCGGTGACGGGCCACGCGGGGTCGGAGGGGTCCGGGAGGTTGACCAGGGCGATGTCCGCGATCAGTTCCGAGGTGCGTTGCGTCCGCGGGGCGCGGGGCAGGAGCTCGAGCAGGCCATTGATGACGACCGGCTGCGATGCGTACGCCCCGAGCACCAGCTCCATCGCCTCGTCGCGCACCTTCCGGGGGGTGCCGAGCAGCGCCTCGCGCACCAGCACGTCCGCGTCCACCACGCCGAGGCGTCGGCCGGACGAGAGCGACTCCAGGAGTTCGATCCTGCGGGGGATGCTGGCCCGGGCGAGCAGGTAGCTCTCGCCCCACGATCCGCCCGGGTCGAAGGCAGCGTCGCTCGCCGACGCGGTCACCGTCGACCCCGTGGTATCGAGAACCGCCCGCACCGGCGTGTCCAGCGCGTCGAGCAGGTCGAGCGCCGTTTGCTCATCCCCACGCCAGGCCAGTGCCGCCGAGGCGTTGAGCCTCGAGAAGATCGCGGCATCGGCGATCGCGGAGAGATCGTCGCCCGGCGCCGCGGGCGCGGGCTGATCGAGCCGGGCGATCGCGGCGTCGTGCACCTCCTGAACGCCCCGGGTCGCGCCGGCACTCGCAGCGAGCGACCACACGTCGGCGTACTTCTGGGCGAGCTCGCGCCGGTCGAGGTCGGAGGCCCGGCGGGAGAGCGTCATCGATGGGTCGATCCCCTCCGCGCCGCTGCGTGTCGCGACCGCCGAGGTGAGGGTCGCGAGCCCCTCCACCGGTGCGGTGAGGTCGGCGAGCAGATTGACGAGCCAGCGCCGCGAGCCGTCGTCCGCCCGCCAGGGCATCGAGCCCCCAAGATCCGTGATCGCCCGCACGACGCGGGGCGCGGTGCGGGGCGAGGGCCCGTCGCGCACGAGCGTCTCGAGGGCGTAGGTGTCGAGCGCCGCGTCGATCGCGGGGTCGACCCGCCCGAGGGCGTCCGCTGCTGCGGACCACTGCGCCCAGGCGGCGTGCCACCTGTCCTCATCCTGCGGTTCCTCGGTGACGAGGTCGAGCGCCGTCCGCCGGAGAGCCGCGACCGCGCCGCGCTCGAAGGACATGCCCTCGGTCGCGACGCCCGCGAGGAGCCCGGAGAGCGAGCGGTCGATCGTCCGCCCCACCGCTGCCGGCAGGTCACGCTCGAGGCGCAGGCGCAGGAGCGTGCCCGCCGACCAGGCGGCGGGCCACACCCTGTCGGGGTCGTCCGCAGTGCCCGACGCGAGCCCCGCTGCGGGTCGAGCGATCGCCTCTGTCGCGGCGCGGGCCGCTTCGGGGGCTTCGGCGCCGGCGCGGTACATGAACTCGAGCAGGGCGTCCTGAGCAGCGGTCAGGCGGTCCGGGGGGTACTCGGGCCAGTGGCGTCCGATCGCGTCGACCGCCCTCGCGAACCGCGCGACCGCTTCTCCTGGCTGATCGGACAGGTCGGCCGCCGCGTCCTGCAGCTCCCGGAGCACCGCCGCCGGGTTCTCGAGATCGCGTGACGCTGCGTCGACATTCCGCGGCGCCTGGGGCCGGACCTCGGGCACGCCGGACGAGGGCTCGGGGCGCTCGATCGGCGCCGGCGGTGGCGGCGCCGTGGCCTGCCGCCCCCCGGGCGACTCCAGCGACCGGATGCCCAGGGTGATCACCGCGAGGCACCCCGCGACGAACCCGATCCCCGCGACCACGAGGATCCAGCGCACGATCCGGTCCGCGGCGTCCGGGCCGGCCTGCCTCGATAGGCGCGGCGCGACTGAAACCGGCCCCGTCGGGCCGACGCCCGCAGTTCTCCGCACACGCTCGTCGGGCAGATCGGGGGCCGGGCGGGGGTCGCCGAACCCTGCTGTCCCGCTCGCACGCGCCGCGATCGCGAGCGCGCGGACGCTGATCCCGTACTTGCGCCCGAGCAGCATCAGGCGGCGCTGGGCGCGGGTGTTCCACCCGCCCGAGAGCGCGACCGCAGCCGCGATCTCCCGCCGGACGCGCCGGGCCTGCTCGGAGCGTGCTGCGCTGCCCGCGTTGGGTCTGGTTCCCGTCCCGCCCATTGGGCTGGCCGGCGCCGGGCCCAGCCCCCCCACCGGCACCGGTGGCGGCAGGTGCACCGGGCGCTGGCCGGTCGGCTGACCCCGGGGCTGGGTCGGGAGGCCCAGCAACTCGCGACGGATCTCGGGGTCCAAGAGGTTCGCTGCGGCGCTGTGCAGCGCCAGCCTCACCTCGTCCGCGTCGGGTGTGGAGCGTGCGGGATGGGCGTCGAGTTGCCTCATCCGCGCATCGACCGCCCGGAGAATCGTGTCGCGGTTCGCCTCGTCGGGGCGTATCCCGAGCAGGGCGAAGGGGCCCCCGCTCGAAGCGTCGGCGCCGAGAAACCGCTCGACCGGATCGATCACGCCACCGCTCACGGCGCCCCGCCCCCCTCACCCTGTTCGTCCTCGGTCTCGGGCGTGACGCCTATGGGCGTGGAAGCGAGGCGGTCCCGCAACTCCCGGAACCGCGCGTCGAACGGGCTCGGCCCGCCCTCGGGGTGCAGCGTCAGGTGCTGCTGCAGCGCCGCTGCGGCCTTCGTCGGCTCGATGTCCGCGAGCACGCGGATCGCGTGGTACCGCGCCTCGAACCACGCACGCGTGCCCGACGCGGTCGCGGCGCTCAGCGTGCGCCACGCGTCGAGCGCGAGTTCGGTCCTTCCGGCGTCCTCGCTCAGCCTTCCCAGCCGCCTGAGCGTGTCGGCGTTGAAGTTCCCTTCCTCGAGGGCCTCCGCGTCCAGCACGATCGCGAGATCGCGCAGGTCCTCGTCCCCCGCCAGCTCCCAGACGACCGCCGCCGCCCGGGCGATGCGGTCCCGCACCGCCGACGCCTCCGCGGCGCTCGTCCGCGCCCCCTCGCCCGCGATCGACAGCACCAGTCGCCCGCGCTCGACCAGCTCGCGGTGCGCCGTCGCGTCCTGCTCGCGGTCGTCCGCCGCCCGGAGGGCCCGGTTGTAGAGGAACCGCGCCGCCGATTCCGCCGCCACGCCCCCGTCGGCCCGCAGGCGGGCCAGGAGCGTCTCCACGCGCCCCGCGTCCCCCTCGATCGCCGCGATCTGCAGGCGTCGGAACAGCAGCTCGGCCTCGATCGCCCCGTCCGAAGCGGAGAGCCGGCGAGCCGACAGCTCGCCCAGGAGTTCGAGCGACCGATGCGCCAGCGCGAGGTCGGGCGACGAGATCGAGAGCGCGATGTCCAGCACCCTGCGAACCCGGCCCACCGCCGCATCGGCCGCGGACGACGCCTCCTCGGGGGACCGCGCGCTCAGGATCGCGCGCCGGTCGGCGTCCAGCACCTCCTCCGCCAACGCGAGGTAACGCGGCGCCTGGAGCTCGCGTGTTTCCCGGTCCGCGGCTCGCAGCACGCGGTAGAGCCGGGTCGCCGCCTGGCGCCGGGCGGCCTCGTACAGCGGGCTCTCCCTGGGCACCCCGAGCAGCAGCTCCGCAGCCTGCTCGTCGTCCAGCAGGCCATCGCCCGCCCGGCGGAGGAGGAGCGTCGCGGCGCGATCAGTCGCGGGGAACTCCGTGAGGTACAGCGCCGCCAGTTCGTCGCGTTTGCGGGTCGCCTCCGCGTCGCTGCGTTCGTCGAGCGCGGTGTCGAGCGCGACCAGGGCCAGCCACAGTGCCTCTTCGCGCTCCGCGGACCCCGCGATCTGGGCGACGGACTCCAGGCGTCGCGCCGCCTGCACGAGGTCGCCTCGGTAGTACATCGAAAGCCCGAGCAAGAGCCCGCACTTCCCACGCTCTCCGGGGAAGGTCGTCGCGTCCGGCGCCTCCAGAGCCTGGCCCAGGAGCCCCGACGCGTCGATGTACCTCGCCCGGAGTTGCGTGTCCTCGATCGGGCGCTCCGGGTCCGCCCCGCTGGCGCGGTGCGCCTGCCTCGCTCGCTCGAAGGCCTGCAGACCCCGCACGTACCGCACGATGAAGCCGTCCCCGCCCAGGGGCAGCGTCCCGTACTCACCCAGGAGGTCGAGCACGTGCCCCACCTCGCCCCGGGTGACGAGGTCCGCCAGCGCCGCTGCAGCGATGGGCTCCGCCGCCCCGCGTCGGGGATCGTCGAGGCTCACCCCGCGCAGCGCCTCGAGGACCGCCACCGCGAGCAACCGGGCCCGCGTGACGGACAGGGGCTCGAGCGCCTCGCCCGTCGCCGGGCCGAACCGCCCCGCCCGGCGCTCCCGCTCCACGAGCACCGCCAGTGAGTCCCACCGACGGTCCTGCGCGAGGATCGAGAGCCTCCGGCCGAAGACCTGCTCCCGCACTGACTCGGGCACTTCCGCGTTGCGATCGAGTTCGTCCAACCAGGCGAGCGCATCGACGGGGTCATTCAGCAACGCCCGGCAGACCGCCACCCCCAGCGCCGCCCGCGCCACCGGCTCCCGCCGGAGCAACGCCCGAGGAAGGCGTTCCAGCGTCGGCTCGCTCTCGCTCTCCCCCGCCAGCAGCACCGCGAAAGACCGGAGCGCATCCCGCGCCGCGTCCGACCGCCCCGTGAGCGATGCCTGGTAGGTCGCGGCCCACCCCGCGTAGTACGACGCCAGCGCCCGGAGTCGCTGGGCCTCCGCCAACTGCTCACGCACGCCCACGATGTCGGTCGAGCCCCGGCGCTCCACCGCTTCAAGACTCCGCACGCGCCGCGTCAGCGTGCCCGCCAGCCCGCGCAGCTCGCCCCCCACCGCGTCGAGCGTGCCCTGCGCCCGCTGGATCTCGTCCCCCGTCGCCAGCCTCAGGCGTGCCTTCTCCGCGATCCGCTCCGCCGGCAGGTACCGAGCCTTCGCGAGGCTGATCCGGAGCTCGTAAGTCCCGGCGTCCGGCACCGCGTCCAGCAGCTCGCGGCTCAACCCTTCGATCCGCGCCGCCTCGTCGGGGGGTGTCGTCTCGGTCAGCGCAGCCGCGTAAATTGCGCCGAGCCTTTCGGCGATCGCGATCCGCTCCTCGCCCTTGGCCCCGGGCAGCTTCTCCCGTAGGTGCTCCGCCAGGACTTCCGTCAGCCCGAATCGCTCGAGGTACGCCTCGATCGCGTCCGCCGCAGGGCGCTCATCCGGAGGGAGGGGCCCGTCGTCGTCCTGACCGCGCACGACCCCGCACAGGCCCGCCAGCACCAGCATCGCGAGGAGGACCAAACGCACTCAGCCCCCCTCCGCAGGCACATAGGTCCGCTTGGAGAAGCCCGCATCCGCCGCGGCCTGCATCGCGGCTGCTGCCGCGGCGACCGGCACATCGCCCCACACCTTGATGATCACACCCTGTTCCCGGGGGAGGCTCCGCAGGACGCGGGTGAGGTCCGCGCGCGAGCGAGCGACATTCGACCCGATCACGAACCCGGCCTCCGCGCCGACGCGTCGCACCTCGACCACCTGGGGCTGCAGGTCCTGCGTCCGCGCCCCGCGCCCCTCCGCCTGCAGGCCCGCCGCCAGGCGGTCCTCGGGCGAGGCGAAGTTCGACGTCACCATGAAGAAGATCAGCAGCAGGAAGACCACATCGATCATGCTCGTCATCGGGAGCTGACCGGCCAGCATGCTGCGATGCTTCGGGACGATCCTCACGGCCCGTTCCCCTCCACGCTGCTGGTGCCCAGGCGCCAGCGGCGCACGCCCAGTTCGCTCAGTCGGGTCGCCAGCTCATTCAGCCGCGCCGCCGGGGCCCGCCGGTCCGCCCGGATAAGGACATCGACCAGTTCCGCACGCCCGCCGACGCGCTCCACCTCGATGCTCACAAGCCTCGACACCCGCTCGACCGTCATGGGCCGGGCCTCGACCAGGAGCACGCCCGCCGCCGACAGGTCGATCACGAGCGTGGGGCGCTCGGTCTCGGGCTCCTCCTCGCCCGCCTCGCGGGGCAGCTCCACATCTGAGCGCGTCACCTGCCCGAACTGGCTCGTGAACATGAAAAAGATGATGAGCTGCAGCACGACATCGATCATGGGTGTCATGTCGAACGCCCGGATCGGTGAGCGACGGACCGCGGGGCGACGCATCAGCTCGGCCTCCCCGCGGGACGCTGCGCCGGGGGCGCCGCGGGCCCGCCGGCACCGGCGCCGGTCCCCGCCCCCGCCCCGGCGGGGCGCCCGGCTCCCGATGCCGCGGACTCGCCCGCGGACTCGAGGTGCACCGCCAGTTCCTCCATGATCTCCGCCACCTCGCCCGCCAGGTGATCGATCCGGTTCCGCAGGAAGGTGTACGCGGCGGTCGCGGGGATCGCGACGATCAGGCCCAGCACCGTCGTGATGAGCGCCTCGGAGATGTTCCCCGCGAGCGCGTCCGGCCGGACCGGGCCCTCGGTCACGCTGATGGTGTCGAACGCCCCCACCATGCCCACCACGGTGCCCAGCAGCCCGAGCATCGGCGCGATGCTCGCGATGAGCCCGATGCCGTCCGTCATGCGGTAGAGCTTCGCGACCTGTTGCTGGCCCAGTTCCTCGATCGCGCTCTTCAGCTCGAGAAAGCCGAAGGGCGACCGCGCGCACCGCACGAGGGCCCCGCCGAACACCCTCGTCAACAGCGAGTCGTTCTCGTCCGCTTCGCAGAAGGCGATCGCACCCGCGATGTCCCCGTCCCGCAGCCGGTCGTCGAGCGACTCCACCTGGTCCTGCGGGGCCAGCTTGCTCGCCCGGATGCTCAGGAGCTGCGCCACGATCATCGCCACCGCGACGACCGAAAGCCCGATGATGATCAGGCCGATCTCCCGCCCCTGCCCGATGTACTCGAGCAGCGTCTTCTGCGGGGCCTCGGGCGCCGAGGCGGCCTGCGCAAGCGTCAGAAAGAGCGTGTTGTTCATCACGAGGGTCCGTCTCCCAGGAACGCGGTCGTGCCGCGCCGCAAGCCGGCGGTCCGGTCCAGGGCCGGGTGCCCCGGGAACCGCGTCATCAGTTCGTTCTCGAGCGCCTCGGCGCCCTTCGCGTTGCCCAGGTCCCGCACCGCCCGGGCCGCGTCCACGAGGGCCAGGCCCGCCAGGTACGGCGCATCATCGCCCAGGAGCGCCGGCACCCGCAGCAGTTCGACGACACCCAGGCGCCGTGTCGATGCGTCCGCTTCCGCGACCATCGCCCGCCCGAGCGCGACGCGGCACCACGCCTCCACCCACGCCCGATCCGGGTCGCCGGTCGCCCCGTCCGCCAGGGCCCGCAGCGTCGCCACCGCTTCGACGCGCCTCGCCCCGGGCTCCGCCTGCGCCGCGACCACCGCCCAGACCAGCGTCAGCCCCGGGTCGTCCTGCAGCCTCGACTCGACCTGGACGAAGACCCGCTCCTCATCGCCCGGGTCCTCACCGATCCCCGACGTGCGCCGGGCGCCGAGCCGGTACAGGGCGCCGAAGAGGTCCGCCCGCCCCGGCTCGCCCTCCCCGAGGACCCGACCGGGCGCCGACGCAGCAAACGACGAGACCGCGGTGGAATCGGTCCACAACGGGGGCAGCGCCGCGACGAGCCCCGTCGTGCTGTCGACCACCGGCGCGAGCGATGCGAAGACCGACCCCTGAGCGTCCGCGCGGAGCCACGCCAGCCACGCCGGCACCGCCCCGGTCAGCGCCCCGCGCCTCAGACGGCAGCGGAGCAACCCCTCCGCGACCACCGCTGCGGTCGGGCCCTCGGTATCCCGATACTTCGCGAACAGCGTTTCGAAAAGCGGCTCCGAAGAGACGGTGTCGCCACGCTCCAGGCGCACCCGGGCCCGCCACGCCGCCCTCGCCGCGGGCTCGAACGCCTCCGCGTCGGATGCCAGGGGCCCGGTCACGCGGCGCACCTCGTCCCACCCGATCACCGTGCCCTCAGCCGCAACGCCCTGCTTCGACACGCCCGTGACGACCACCGTCGCGTTGCCCGGGCCCCACAGTTCCGCCCGGCTGAAGGGCTCCGCGTCCTGAGCGCACACACCACCCGCGAACATGAGGAGACCGACGACCGCCCACCTCACGGCCTGCCCCCGCTCGACGCCCCCAGGTGCACGAAGTTGCCCCCCGACTGTCGCGCGATCTGCTCCATGAGTTCCCGCACCTGGTCCCGAATCACCATGCTCGGGCTCGGGTTCCCGAAGAGGATGCAGTGCACCGGGATCCGGTGCCGCCGGTTCAGCTGCGCCACCGCCCCCGCCACCGCGACATCGAACCGTCCGTCGGTCATGAAGTAGATCGCGTCGGGCTTGGTCCGCAGATCGAACACCAGCTCGAACGCCGGCAGGGGCTGCGTGCCCCCGGACGGATAAATGCTTGAGATCTCCGCCCGCGCCCGCTCCTTGCCCCGGTCGGTCGCGTCGGCGTACGACCGGCGCCCACCGAGGGGGGCCACCTTGTCCGAGTAGAGGACGATCAGGAACTCGCCGTTCTCCGGAAGCGCCTCAATCGACCGCACCAGCTCGCGCTGCGTGGTCGCGAGCTTCCCGTCGTCCTTCATCGAGGCGGAGATGTCCACGATATAGGCGAACCGCGTGCCCTGGGCCGCCAGCCCGAAGAAGCTCGCCCCCCCGAAGCTGCCCGCGCCCGCGCCCTCGCCCACCTCGCCCGAGTCCGCTCCGATATCCCCCGCCCCCACCTCGATATCGATCTCCACCTGCTCAGCTGCGAGCTGGTCGAGCGCCGCGCTCGCCGACTCGTCGAAGAGCGCCAAGTCGCTCAGGGCCGACTCCTCGGGCTGAGGCACATCCGGGCTCTCCACGCTCAGCGAGCTCTCGCTGAGTGAGGCGAGCTCCGCTTCCGTCATCACCGCGAATTCGACGAGCTCGCCCTCTTTCCCCCCGGCGTCCGCCCGGTCGAACCGGACGGTCCACAGGGACGCGACCGCCCCCAGCACAACGTGGATGATGATCGTCGCCACGATCCCGAAGACCGCCGCCCGGCGGACCCACAGGAACACGCCCCGGCGCCGGCCGGGTGTTCGGGTGTCGTTGGCTGTGGGCATCCGCTCGTCCATGAGTCCCCGTGCGAGTCTACGGGAACGCCGCTCGCCAGACGCCCGTCCCGGTTCTACCGTCGCCCCGGCCCCCGGTCGCACCCGGGGCCACGCTCATCCGGTGCGCACGCCCACCCGCAGAGGTTGCGGCCCACGCCCCGCCATCGGCCGAAAACACCCCCGGGCTGCACCCGGGTCACCCCGGATCGCGCTCAACGGAGTCCCCACGCCATGACGCCGCCCGAAGCCGCCCCCGCCACGCCCAAGCCCAAACGAATCCTCCTCAAGCTCTCGGGGGAAGCGTTCGCCAAGCCCGGCTCCTTCGGCATCGACCCCGAGGAACTGGGGCTCATCGCGGAGGAGGTCAAGCAGGCCGCGACGGTCGGGGCCCAGATCGCGGTCGTGGTCGGGGGCGGGAACATCATCCGGGGGGCCACGCTCGCCAAGTCGGGCGACATCCACCCCGCGTCCGCCGACTACATGGGCATGCTCGGGACCGTCATGAACGCGGTCGCCCTCCGCGAGAAGCTGATCCGGATCGGCGTCGACGCGCGGGTCCTTTCCGCGATCGAGATCCGGGCCCTCGCTGAGCCGTTCATCCGGGGGCGGGCCATCCGCCACCTCGAGAAGGGCCGCGTCGTGATCCTGGCCGCGGGGACGGGGAACCCCTACTTCACCACCGACACCTGCGCCGCTCTCCGGGCGACCGAGCTCGAATGCGACGAGCTGCTCAAGGCCACCAAGGTCGACGGGGTCTACACCGCGGACCCGATGAAGGACCCCACCGCCACCCGGTACGACCGCCTGACCTACGCGACCGCGCTCGAGAAGGAGCTCGCGGTCATGGACCTGACCGCCCTGGCCATGTGCTCCCAGCGGGGCATCCCGCTCCGCGTCTTCGACTTCAAGAAGCGGGGCAACATCCGCAGGGTCGTCGAGGGCGAGCACATCGGCACCCTCGTCACACGCGAGTAGACACCCGCCCCGGGCCGGGACGCCCTACCATCCACATCCGGGCCGGATACCAGCCCCAACCGACGGAGCCCACCATGAGCGACTCACCGGACACCATCCTCCTTTCCGCAGAAGAATCCATGGTCAAGGCTGTGGACTACCTCAAGAGCGAACTCCGGGGCCTCCGCACCGGTCGCGCCTCCACCGCCCTCGTCGACTACATCAAGGTCGACTACTACGGCTCGCCCACCGACCTCAAGTCCCTCGCCGCCATCGGCACGCCCGAGCCCCACCAGATCCTGATCAAGCCCTTCGACGCAACCTCTGTGGGCGCAATCAAGCAGGCCATCGAGCAGGCGGGTCTGGGCCTCAACCCGATGGTCGAGGACAAGGCCATCCGCATCAACATCCCGGCCCTGGACTCCAACCGGCGCAAGCAACTGGCCGCCCAGGCCAAGAAGATGGGCGAGGAGCAGAAGGTCGCCCTCCGCAACACCCGCCGGGACGCCAACAAGCACGCCGACAACCTGGGCAAGGATGGCAAAACCCAGTACCCAGAGGACGAGATCGCGACGCTCAAGGACGAGATCCAGGAGATCCTCAAGAAGTACGAGGCCCAGATCGACGAAGCGGTCAAGACCAAGAGTGACGAGATCATGGAAGTCTGACCCCGCCTCGCGTCTGTCCAAAACGAAAGCCGGGCCCCCGCACAAGCAGGGGCCCGGCTTGTTTTTTCCGGCTGCCCGGTGCCACTGACCCGGCTCTGCGGGTCAGTGCGCCCCTCACCGCACGATGATCGCCCGGGGCATCGTCAGCAGCACCGGCTCGGTCCGGAGCATCGCGACCGCGTTGAGCGCATCACGGATGGCCTCGAACCGCTGGTCACCGATCGCAGCGCGAATCGCCGAAGCGAGCGGGAGCGTGCCCTCCGCCGCCAGTTCGCGCGACCGGACGAATCCGCCCAGCGCCTCGGAGATGACCTCCTCGAAGCTCGGGGGCTCGGGGTAGTGCACGATGTCGAACTCCTCGATGTCCAGCTTGTCCGCGAGGTCCCAGATCGCGTCGTCGAGCCCGCCGACCTCGTCCGCCATGTTCAATTCCACCGCCCGCGACCCGAGGAACAGCCGGCCCTCGCCGACCTCGTCGAGGTCGATCCCCGGACGCCCCTGCTTCACCCGCTTCGCGAAGTCCGTGTAGGTCTGCAGCATCCGCGCCCGAACGATCGCCCGCTCGTCCTCGTTCCACTGGCTCGAGAAGCTCATCATGCCGGCACGGGGCCCGCGCACGCGCTCGACCACGCCGACCTTCATCTTGTCGAGCATCTCGCCGCCGGTGATCTTGCCGCCCACGACGCCGATCGAACCCACGATGCTGCTCGGGTTGACGTAGATCTTGTCGGCGCCGACCGCGGCGTAGTACCCCCCGCTCGCCGCCATCGACCCGATGCTGACCCAGACCGGCTTCGCGTCGCCCAGCCGGTGCAGGCCCTCCCAGATCATCTCAGAGGCGGACGCCGACCCGCCGGGCGAGTCGATCCGCACGATGCACCCGAGCACGTTCTCGTCCCTGGCGATCTCGCTCATGGCGTTACGCAGCGTGCGGCTCCCGACGCTCGCCCCGCCGAACGCGCCCCCGCTCGAGGAGTCCCCGTCCATGATCGGCCCGTTGAGGTGCAGGACCGCGATCGTGGGCCCGGTGGTGCCCCGCTTGGGCCCCTCCATGAGCATCGAGAAGACCGCGAAGGGGTTGGAGGTATCGATCTTCGACCCGTAGTCGATCAGCTCGCCGCCGTACTTGATCTCGCCGCCGAAGACCCGGGTCATCGCGTCACCCGTCCACAGGTCGGCGAAGTCGACCTCGTCGTCGATCAGCCCCACGCGCTCCGCGACGCGCCCAGGCGCCATCCACGCCTGGCGCATCGCCTCGTCGAGCTGCTTCTCGCTGAGCCCGAAGCCCTCGGAGATCTGCTCGCGCAGGTGCTCGTACATCGAATCGAGCAGCGATGAGATGTTCTCGTCCCACGCCTCGCTCGGCGTCGAACGCGTGAGCTGCTCGTTCGCGCCCTTGTACGCCCCGACCTGGATCATGTCGGCGTCCAGCCCCGCCCACGCCAGCGTGTCCGCGAGGAACATCTCCTCCATGTACACGCCCGGAAGCGACACGATGCCCCCCTGCTGCAGCAGCACCTCGTCCGCCCGCGCGCCGAGCAGGAGGCCCGTCGGGTCGTACGACTCGGCGAACACGATGATCTTCTTGCCCTGCTCACGCACCGCGTCCATCGCCGAGCCGAGCTCCTCGACCTGCGTGAACCCGAGGGCCGCGTCCTTCAGCCGGATCACGACGCCATCGTGCTCGTCGCCCTGCGCGAGCTCGTGCAGCGCGTCGATGTAGTCCATCAGCGTCGGCGCCTCGCCACCGAACAGCGACACCATCGGCGCCGGCTGGTCCGCCGGGCTCCCCTCGATCTCGAGCAGCGCCACCGACGACTGGGCCAGCGCCGACCCGCTCGCGAGAGCCCCGGCCGCCAGCGCCACCGCGCCCGCGAGACCCCTGTGCGCACCCCGCGCACCTGTGCGCACATCCAGCGTCGATTCCTGCATCGCAAATCTCCAGTTCCGGCGGCGCCGCCGCCCGCTCGTTTCCAACCCTACTCGTACCCCAACTCCCGTAGATCGTCCTCGTCCAGCCCCATCTGGTGCCCGATTTCGTGCAGCAGCGTCACCATGATCTGCTCGTACACCAGGTCGTCCGCGTCCTCGCTTCCCCATCCGCCCGCCAGGGCCACGATGCCCTCCCGGAACAGATGGACCTGACTGGGCAGCACCGCGTGGTGCTCGATGCTCAGCTCCGTGTTCATGAACCCACTGTGCAACCCACACAGTTCGTTCGCCGCTTCTGTATCGTTCGGATCCAAGCCCAGCTCTTTCAGCATCCCCGGTTCCGGGCGGTCGAGCACGATCAGGGGCATCTCTTCCAGCATGTCCGCCAGCGCCTCGGGCAGCTCATCGACCGCCTCCGCCACCAGGGCGTCGAACCGCTCGCGCTGCCGGTCGTTCATCGTCCGGCCCCCCGTTGGTCATCGAGGATGTCGGCCAACCCGATTCCCGGCGTGCGAATCACCTTGCTCACCCGCCACCCGTCCATCACCGTCCCCCAGATCCCCAGCGTCAGCAGGAACGACCCCACCGCGACCAGCACCAGGCTCACCCACCCCGCAATGTCCCGGGCGGCACCTGAGAGGGCCTCCCCGAACAGGGCCAGGAGATCCCCCGAAGCGGCGACCCCCAAAGCCGCCACCAGAGCGGTCATGGGCTGGCGGTCCACCCGACCGGTGCGGATCACGACGGACCGGTAGGCGAGCCTCGTGGCGTTGCCCTTCAGCCCCAGGATGACCACGCAGGCGAACGCGGCGCAGACCAGACGCCAGAAGGCCCGGTCGGGCTCCGGGCCTGTGAAGGACATGAAGGCGCCGCCCGACCCGAGGCCACCCAGCCGGCGGGGCGCGTCGAGGCCCATGACGATCTGGGCGTGGGCCCAGATGACCCCCGCGTACGCCAGGCAGCCCACCGAGGCCCGGGCGGAGGCCCACCACGACATGTTCTGGATCGGGCGGATCAGGGTGCAGGCCCCGGCGGCGGAGATCGCCAGGAGCGCCACACTGGCGGGGGCGAGCCAGGCGGAGGGTAGATCGACCCCCGCGAAGGCCCAGAGGGCGTCCGTCCCGCGAAGGCCCCAGACACAGGCAGCAGCCCCGAACGCGGCGGCGGGCCAGAGGACGAGGGCCGCTGCGGTCAGTTTCGGCGCGATGACGGGCTTGAGTTCGCCGGCTCGGGGGTCGACGACCGCGAGGATCGTCGCTCGGACCGCGACCCCGCACTCGGGGCAGGCCTCGCGGATGCTGAGCCCCCGGAGGTTGTAGTTGCAGTGGGCGCAGGGGAGGTCGCCCGTGAGGTCCCGGGCGAGCGAAGCGACACCGCCCGGGCCCGGAGCCCCGCCCGGCTCGGCTCGCGATGCGTCTTCGCTGACCTGCTGGTGACCTTCTGCCGGATCCGCCACGAGCCCTCCCGATCGTCGTCTCGCTGACACACAAAGACGGAACCTTCCGGAGGATATCGAGATCCCGGCCCGCGCCGCGGGGCCCCGGGGCGCGGTTCCCTATACTCGCGCTCCGCAGGGCCAGGAGCCTTTCCCGGCCCCGCTCAGCGACCTCTCGGAGCCCACGGCTGCGCCGGAGCCTTGCCCGCCCATGATGGACACCATTCAGAAACTGCGTGACTCGATCGGCCGGGCGTACCTGGGCGATCCGGCGGCGATCGACCGGGTGATCCGGTGCCTCCTGGCACGCGGACACGTGCTGATCGAGGACGTGCCCGGTGTGGGCAAGACGGTGCTGGCGTCGGCGGTGGCACGCTCGATCGACTGCAAGTTCAGCCGGATCCAGCTCACACCGGACCTCCTGCCGGCGGATGTCCTGGGCGTGACGATCTATGACCGCCAGGGCCAGTCGTTCGAGTTCAAGAAGGGCCCGATCTTCGCGAACATCGTGCTGGCGGACGAGATCAACCGCACGACGCCCCGGACGCAGACGGCGCTCCTTGAGGCGATGCAGGACGGCGCGGTCTCGATCGACGGCGTGCCCCACCCTCTGCAGGACCCGTTCATCGTGCTGGCGACGCAGAACCCCTACGAGTTCGAGGGGACCTACCCGCTGCCGGAGAACCAGCTCGACCGGTTCCTGATGCGGATCACGCTCGGGTACCCCACCGCGGTCGCGGAGGCGGACATGCTCGACATCCGTCCCGCGCAAACGAGGCTGGTCACGCTCGCGCCGGTGCTGCACGCCGATGACATCGTGAGCCTGCAGAAGGCGACCGACGCGGTGCGCCTCGACGCATCGCTGCGCGAGTACATCGTCGCGATCGCGACCGCGACGCGGACGACCGACCGGCTGGAGGTCGGCATGAGCCCCCGGGCGAGCCTGGCCCTTGCATCGGCGGCGCGGGCGACCGCGGTGATGCAGGGGCGGGACTACGCGATTCCCGAAGACATCCTCGACAACCTCGTGCCCGTGTGCGCCCACCGCGTGATCCTCCGGCGCGGGATGGGCGACTCGAACTGGAACGCTGCGGCGCAGGTGCTCGAGGACATCGTGCACGAGATCGATGCGCCGGTGTAGGTTGTAAAGCGACGGCCTGGAAGGCCATGCCACCGGAGACTCAGGAGTTCCCATGCCTCGACTCGTACGCTTTGAAGCCGATGGCCCGATCCGAATCGACCCGCAGGACAAGCCCGTGTTCGTGTGCGGCTGCGGGCTGAGCCAGAAGATGCCCTTCTGCGACGGGTCGCACAAAGCGTGCAAGGGGGAGGAGGCGGGGAAGCTGTACGTGTATGACGCGGAGCGGAAGACGGTGGTGGAGGAGCGTCAGGATAGGTAAAGCGACCTAGGGCAACGACCCCGCCAAGACCTCCACCGGATGCCACGCCCGCATCCCCGCCCCGTCCTTGATCTGATGCCGGCAGCTCGTGCCCGGCGCCACCATCACGCCCCCGGACCGCGCCTCGCGGGCCGCGGGGAGGACGCTCAGCTCGCCGATACGCATGGAGAGGTCGTAGCGATCCCGCGTGTAGCCGAAACTGCCGGCCATGCCGCAGCAGGTGGTGTCGAGGGTGTCGACCCGGTCGCCGAAGGCCCGGTGGAGGAGACCGGCGGACGAGCCCGGGCCCCAGAGGGCCTTCTGGTGGCAGTGGGCGTGCAGGGCGATGCGGCTGGTGCGGGAGCCCCCCGGGGGGGCGAAGGTCGGGCGGGTCGGGTGGTCGTCCCAGTATTGGTCGAGGAACTGTTCGACGAGGGTGGCCCGCCCGGCGAC
>DAIQNV010000018.1:28596-44888 GCA_036788215.1 Phycisphaerales bacterium
GACGCGAGGCCGATCTCGGGCTCGTTGTAGGTGGTGAAGGTGTCGGCGTAGAGGAGGACGGTCGGGGCGCCGGGCGCAGCGCGTGAGGGGCCCCACTGCTTGTGCAGGGGCTTCTTGAACGCGGGAAGGGAACGCTTCGGATGCAGGCCCAGGACAGCGTTCAGGATCGGGCGGGCGAGGGTGTTGGCGAGGTTCGTCAGGGGCGGGGCGATGGCGGCGAGCTTGCTGAGGGCGTGGATGTTGCCGAAAACACGGGACTGGAGCGGGGGCTTGCCGGACTTGTAGGACTGGGCGGTGTACTCGGCCTTGAGCCGGGCGATATCGACATTGCTCGGGCACTCGCTCTTGCAGGCCTTGCAGGAGAGGCAGAGGTCGAGCGTGGCCTTGGTCTCGGGATCGTTCCAGGCGGGTTGGGTTGAATCGTTGAGGCTGAGCTGGCCCGAGATCGCGAGGCGCAGGGCGTTGCCCCGCCCCCGGGTGGAGTGGCGCTCGTCGAGCGTGCCCATGTAGCTCGGGCACATGACGCCCCCGGTCTTCTTCCGGCAGACGCCCGCCCCGTTGCACATCTCGACCGCGTGGGCAAAGTCGGTCTGGTCGGCGTAGTCGTAGTAGGTGTCGACGGGCGCGATGTGCGTGTCCGCGTCCTTCGGCTGGACACGGGTCCTCGCGTGGATCGTCTCGATGGAGCCCGGCGCCACGATGTTGCCCGGGTTGAAGCGGTTGCCCGGGTCAAAGATCGCCTTCACGGCGCGGAAGCCGGCCATGATCTCGGGGCCGTAGAACCGCTCCAGCAGGGGGCCCCGCGCCTTGCCATCGCCATGCTCGCCCGACATCACGCCCCCGAGTTCCCGGGCGAGGTCCGCCGCCCCGATCGCGATGCGCTCCATCGCGGCCCGGTCCTCGGCGCTCGACAGGCTGAGCAGCGGGCGGACATGGAGGACGCCCACCGACGCGTGCGCGTAGAACGCCCCGCGGGTCCCCTCGCGCTCGATGATCTCGCGGAAGCGGGTGACGAACTCCCCGAGGCGCTCCGGGGGCACCGCGTTGTCCTCGACGAAGCCCAGGGGCTTCCGCGAGCCGGGCAGGGCGTGCAGCAGGGGCTCGCCGGCCTTGCGGAGCTTCCAGGCGTTGGCCATCGACTTCGGGTCGGTGTGGCACTGGACCATCTCGGAGCCGAAGCGGGACCGCAGCTCGGCGAATCGGCCGGCGATCTCGCCCGCATCCCGCTCGGCAAAGTACTCGACATACAGCACCGCCGCCGCACGCCCGGAGGGGGGCGTGGGGAGCAGCTCCACGTACTCCCGATACTCGAGGTTCTCCCGCGCCAGGTCCATGATGAGGTCATCGAGCAGCTCGACCGCGGCGGGCGCCGTCGTCAGGATCGGGTTCACCGCGGCGATCGCCTCGTCGAGCGTGTCGAAGGCGATCACCGCGAGGCCCTTGGTGGCGGGCACCGGGAAGAGCCGGAGCTGGGCCCCGAGCGTGACTCCCAGAGTCCCCTCGCTGCCACAGATCAGGTGGGCGAGGTTCACCTTCTCCAACCCGCCGTTCGAGGCCTCGATCGCATCGAGCACCATGTCGAGCGCGTACCCCGCGTTGCGCCGCTTCGTCCGGGGGAAGCGCTCGCGGATCATCGGAGCGAGCGGACGCACGATGTCGCCGACCTTCTTGGTCAATTCGGCCGCGAGAGGGTCCCGCATCGCGGCGCCCTCTTCGAGCGTCACGCGCCGCCCGTCGGGCAGGCAGAAGTCGACACCCAGGAGCGACTCCGCGGTCCGCCCGTACAGCACCGAGTGACTCCCCGCGGCGTTGTTGCCGATGCACCCCGCCACCGTCGCGTGCCGGCTGGTGCTGGGGTCGGGGGCGAAGTGCAGCCCGCTCTGGCGGATCGCGTCGTTCAGGTCGTCGACCGTGATGCCCGCCTCCACGCGGCAGGTGCGGGCCCGGGTGTCGAGCTCGATGAGTTCCCGGCAGCCCGGGCTCAGGTCCAGGACGACCGCCTCCGCGGTGCACTGGCCAGCGAGGCTCGTCCCGCCCCCGCGGGGCAGCACGGGCAGGCCACGCTCCGCGCAGAACTTCACCACGCGGATCGCGTCCTCGACCGATCGGGGCACGACGACGCCCAGGGGCTCGACCTGGTAGATCGAGGCGTCGGTCGCGTAGAGCATGCGGTCGTGCAGGCCGAAGCGGACCTCGCCCTCGATGGAGTTGGCCAGGTCGCGGGCTGCGGCGTCGAGGTCAACGCGAGACCATTCCCGGGCGTGGGAAGGCGTGCGGGCACCGGTCGTCGAAGGCTGGGCGGGGTGGACGGGCAGTGAAGTGGAACTCATCAAAGAAAGGTACGGGGGCTGGGCGTCCTTGTCACCGACGCGTCACCGGGCGGTTTCGGCGCGACGGACCCGCGACCCGGCCCCATCCACGCGGTAGATTCTCTCGACCGACACCCGACCGCCGGGCCCGCCCGGCAAGGAGGCTGCGATGACGCGGAACTGGATGGCGATCTCCCCGGCCCTGGTGCTCAGCCTGTCCGCCGGGACAGTGTGGGCCCAGGACGACACCCCGCTCGACCTCGAGCGCGTGACGCTGTACCGCTCGGGCGTGGGCTCCTTCGAGTGGCGGGGATCGGTGCAGGGCGACGAGGACATCGCGCTGCGCTTCGGGCGCGAGCAGATCAACGACATCCTCAAGAGCATGGTGCTGCTCGACCTCGGGGGCGGGCGGATCGAGGCGGTGGGGTACGACAGCAAGGAGCCGCTTGACCGCCGGCTCGCGGGCTTCGCGATCGATGTGCAGCAGGCCTCGTCGCTCTATGGCCTGCTCGACCAGCTCCGGGGCACCCGCGTGCGCCTCGATGTCCAGGGAACCGCGACCCAGGGCATCGTGATCGGGCTCGAGAACCGCCAGGAAGCCCAGGAGGGCGGCACGATCTCCGTCGGGTATGTGAACCTCCTCACCGAGCGGGGCGTGCGATCGATCGATCTCCGCCAGGTCGTCGACCTTGAGATCCTCGACGAGCGCCTCGCTGCGGAACTGCGCAACGCCCTCGCCGCCCTTGCGGAGTCGAGCGGCGAGGACTCCGCCACCGTCGACCTGCGCTTCCGGGGCGACGGTGTGCGCCCCGTCGCGGTCTCCTACGTACACGAGGCCCCGGTCTGGAAGACCAGCTACCGGCTCGTCCTCCCGGACGACTCCAAAGGCAACCAGGCCACGCTGCAGGGCTGGGCGATCGTGGAGAACACGACCGACGCCGACTGGCAGGACGTGCGGATGACCCTCGTCTCCGGGCGCCCCGTGGGCTTCACGATGGACCTGTACCAGCCCCTCTACATGGAGCGCCCCGAGGTGCCGGTGCCGATCGAGTTGGCGGCGGGGCCCCGGGTCTACGAGCAAGGCACACGGGGCAAAGGCGGGGCCGGCCGGTTCGGGGACGGGCTGGAGAGCATGGAGGATGCGCAGACGCTCCGCCGGGCACCGTCGCCGGCGATGTCCAGGCTCAGCTCCGACCAGATCGCCAGCTACGCCCCCTCCGCCCTGGCCACGGGCCAGACCGCGGGCGAACTCTTCGTCTACGAGCTGGACCAGCCCGTCACGATCGAGCGCCGTCGCAGCGCGATGCTGCCGATCCTCTCCTCGGGGGTCGAGGCCCGTCGGGTCAGCATCTACAACGAGAACGACCTCGCAGCCCACCCGATGCGGGGCGTCGAGCTGACCAACGACTCGGGCCTGCGCCTCATGCCCGGGCCGGTGAGCGTCTACGACGCGGGCAACTACGCGGGCGACGCCCAGATCGGCTCCGCCGGCGAGGGCGAGAGCCGCCTGCTCGCCTACGCGGTCGACCTCGATGTCAGCGTGCAGACCAGCCGCCAGAGCGTGGCGGAGCTGACCGCCGCCTCGATCCGAGGGAGCGTCCTCCGGCGGACGCGGAGCCAGCGGGAGACGATCACGTACACCATCGAGAACAACGCCGACGACGCGAGGACCGTGCTCGTCGAGGTGCCCAAGCGCGGTGGGTGGTCGATCGCCAGCGAAGCCAAGCCCGCGCAGGAAACCCAGACCGCGTACCGGTTCGAGGTCGAGATCGGCAGCGACAAGACGCGCGAACTGAAGGTGACGCTCGAGCGCATCTGGGAGGACGCGGTCGGCATCGCCGAGAACTCGATCGAGATGCTCATCCGCGAGCTGCGCGGGGCCCGGGTCTCGCGGGAGGTCATCGAGGCCCTCGATACCGCGGCGAAGCTGCAGGCCGCGGTGACCGCAGCGGAGCAGAGGCTGAGCCGCCTCGACGCGGAGCGCGACCGCATCGCGCAGGAGCAGGGGCGCATCCGCGACAACATGGGCTCGGTCAGCCGGGACACCGATCTCTACCGGCGCTACGTCCGGACGCTCGAGGAGCAGGAGGACCGGCTGGACGCCATCCGGGGCGAGCGCCAGGAGGCCGAGGCGACGCTCGAAGCCGCCCGCAGCCGGCTCCGGAGCTTCCTCGCGGGGCTGCGGATCGGGTGAGGTCCTCCCGGGTCCGACCCGGGCACCGGAGAAAAAAGAACGAGGCCCGGGCGATGCCCGGGCCTCGTGTCGTTTCAGCGGTCGCCGACGAGGATTTAGTCCTCGAAGAGGCCGTTGAGCTGGGCCTGCGAGGCGTTCGCACCCGTGACCGAGTTGTAGTTCACGAGGTGGATGGTCCGCATCTGCGCGCCCTCGCGGTTGCCCTGGCCCGCACCGGAGAGGTTGCGGGCGAGCTGCGTGCCCAGGTTGTCATCCTCGTTGACGAAGATGTTGTCGGGCTGGTTCTGGTTCTGCACCGGGGTGACGCCCTGGTAGACGTAGGTGATCTTCTCGCTGGCGGCATCGTTCTCGAACGACACGTGGTTGTCGTTGAAGCCGACGAGACCTTCCCACTTGGTCCGCGAGCCGTGGGTCTGCAGGGTCAGCGAGTTGAGGCCGAACTCCGGCTCCGACTCAGCCAGCTGCCAGTCGGCGGTGACATTGGTCTTGTCCTCGAACCGCGGGCCGCGGTTGGCCAGCGAGGCCTCCGCCGCGGAGAAGGTGTTGGCCCACAGGGCGCGACGAGCCGCGAACGGGGGCAGGTGGGCGTAGCTGAAGTGGCCGACATTGTTCTGGCCGGTGTTGCGGACCGAGGCGAAGAAGCCGGGCAGCTGGGGACGGACGCTGCCGCTCGCCGCCGTCGGGGCCGCGATGAAGTCGGGGTCGAACAGGGCGAGCTCGGGCTGGGTGCTGTTCGCCGCCGCCTCGGGCTCGGAGAACTCGTACTCCTCCTCGACCGTGAAGCCGCCGGTGTTGGGCTCCGCGGGGGAGATGCACATCTCGGTCGGGATGAAGCCCTCGAAGATGAGGAGCGACATGATCCAGCCGGTGGTGTCCTTCTGGAACTGCTGACCCGAAGTGCCCGGGCTCGGCAGCGTGTTGTGCTGACGGTCGAGGACGCTCGGGAGCGGGTACTGGTCGCGGTTGTTCTGGGCGAACACGACGAGGCCCTGCAGGATGCCGCGGACCTGGGTCGAGTCCTTCAGCTGGCGGGCGCTGCGACGGGCCTTGCCGAGGGCCGGCAGCAGGATGCCGATCAGCAGGGCGATGATGGCGATGACGACGAGCAGCTCAATGAGCGTGAAGCCGCCGACCCGCCGGGCCGAGAGAGTCTTGTTCATGGACATACTGGAAACCTCCGCGCCGCCGACCGTCTGATCGGGAGACGCCACTTGCTCGTGCCAGCCGGGATCCACCCGGCGAGCACACAACCTCGGGAAGGAACGCCCACCATGAGCGTTCCCGGGTGGGCTGCCGGTGCGGAGATCAGGTGACGAGGTCCCAAGAGACGCGCCACCGTCACCGTCGGCCGGTGCCCGGGTCGGGTTGTCGGTGCAAGCGACTGGGAGGCAGAATCGGGGCCATCGTAAGACGGCCGATCAGGGCATTGGTGTCATGCCAGCCGCGAAGCACCACGCACATGTGCGCACTACACGATACAACGATTGGTGCGCCCGTCAAGTCACGCCGGTTCCATGAGAATCTGGGAAAGTCACGGGGGCCGGACTCAGGCGAAAGGAACACCGTGCCAATCCAGACTATTTCCGAACGAATGCGGGAGATCGGGCTCGAACTGCCCCCCGCACCCAAACCGGTCGCCAGTTACATACCCGCCCGGATCGAGGGGGCACTCGTCTTCGTCAGCGGCCAGATCCCCGTGCTGCACGGGACGCCCATGGCCCTGGGCTCCGTGCCCATCGAGGTTTCGCTCGACGACGCCATCCTGTGTGCCCGCCAGTGCGCCCTCAACGCCATCGCCTGCGCCGCGGAAGCCGCGGGATCGGTCGACCGGCTCGGGGGGGTCGTCCGCGTGGGCTGCTTCGTCGCCTGCGGGCCCGGGTTCACCGACCATCCGCAGGTCGCCAACGGCGCCAGCGAGATCCTGGCCCAGGTCTTCGGAGAACCTGGACGGCACGCGCGGTCCGCGGTCGGGTGCAGCTCGCTGCCCTTGGGCGTGCCGGTTGAGGTCGAGGTGACGTTCCGGCTGGCCGATTGAGGTCGCGCCCTCCGGTGAGGGGGCTTCAGGTGCCGAAGGCCTTGTGGTAGTCCGCGAGGAACTTCTCGATCCCGCTGTCGGTCAGGGGATGGTTCATGAACTGCTTGATGACGCCGAAGGGCACCGTCGCCACGTCCGCCCCGATCAGGGCGCAGTCGAGCATGTGCTTGGGGTGGCGGATCGACGCCGCGAGGATCTTCGTCCGCATCCCGTAGTTGTCGTAGATGGTGCGGATCTGCTGGATCAAGTCCGTGCCGTCCTGCCCGATGTCATCGATCCGCCCGATGAACGGGCTGACGAGAAAGGCCCCGGCCTTCGCGACCATCAGGGCCTGCAGGGGCTGGAAGCACAGCGTCATGTTCGTGCGGATGCCCTCGTCGCTCAGGGCCTTGCAGGCCCGCAGCCCGTCCACCGTGCTGGGCAGCTTCACCACGATGTTCTCCGCGATCTTCGCCCGGTCCCGCCCCTCCGCGATCATCGCGCCCGCCTCGAGCGCGATCACCTCCGCCGAAACCGGGCCCTTCACCACCTCGCAGATCTCGGCGAGCCGCTTCCCGTAGTCGACGCCCTCCTTCGCGATCAGCGAGGGGTTCGTCGTCACCCCGTCGAGAACGCCCAGGTCGTGCGCCTGGCGGATCTCGTCGAGGTTCGCGGTGTCGATGTAGAGGTCCATGTCTCTGGGCTCCGTCGGCGGTCTGTGTTCAAGGCTGCATGCCGCTCCTGTCTACCCAGAACAACCCCGGGTCGCGGCTCGCGATGGTATGGCCCCCGCCGGGCGCTGCGACGCCCGCTCACGCGCTCGCGGGCTCGCCCGACGCCGCCTCCGCGAGCGCATCCGCCCGGGGCAGCAGCTCCTTGCGCATGATCTTGCCCGTCGGGTTCCGGGGCAATTCCTCGATCAGCACGACCCGTCGCGGGACCTTGTACCCGGCGAGGTGCTCCCGGCAGTGGCGGATGATCCCCTTCTCGTCGAACGATCCCGCCTCGACGCCCTCGTTCAGCTCGACGAACGCGACGGGCACCTCCCCCCGGACGGGGTCCATCATCCGGACGACGCCGCTGGCCTTGACCGACTCGTACCGGTTGATGACCTCCTCGATCTCACGGGGGAAGACGTTCTCCCCGCCCACGATGATCATCTCCTTGATCCGACCGGTGATGTAGAGGAACCCGTCGTCGTCAAGGCGGGCCATGTCGCCCGACCGCAGGAACCCATGCTCGTCGAACGCCTTCGCGGTCTCCTCGGGCAGGTTGTAGTAGCCCTTCATGACGTTCGCCCCGCGTATCCGAAGCTCACCCTCCTGGTTCGGCCCCAGGACCGCTCCGGTCTCGACATCCACGATCCGCTGCTCCACGCCCGGCAGCGCCGGGCCCACCGAGTGCGGGCGGTACATGTCGGGGAGGCACCAGTTCGTCACCGGCGCCGTCTCCGTCATGCCGAACCCCTCGTTGATCGTGAGCCCGAACCGCTCCTTGAACCGGCACGAGATGATGTCCGGCAGCGCCTCGCCCCCGGAGACGGTGTACCGCAGGCTCGCGAAGTCCTCAGGAGTCGCGTTTTTCAGGTTCAAGAGCGCGTTGTACATCGACGGGATCGCCACAAAGGTGTCCGGCCGGTGCTTGCGCATCAGCGCCAGGATCTTCCCGGGATTGAACCGCGCCGTGTAAACCACCTTCGGCCCCACCGTCAGCGGGACCAGCGTCAGCACCGTCAGCCCGAAGGTGTGGAACTGCGGGAGCACGCCCAGCATCGTGTTGCACCCCGTGAAGTGGACCCGGTCCTGGATCTGTCTCAGATTCGCACGCAGATTCCCGTGCGAAAGCATCACGCCCTTGGGCTTGCCCGAGGTCCCGGAGGTGTACAAGAGCGTCGCCAGGTCATCCGCCCCCGCGGTCGCGGGGATCCGGGGTGAGGGCACGCCCTTGAAGTTGAACTCCTCCATCTTCAGCAGCTGCTTCACCCGGGGCGTACACCCGAGGAAGTCGAGCATCGGCCCAGCGGTGATGACCGTGTCCAGACCCGCGTCATCGATGACATACTGCAGCTCGTCGGGCTTCAGGAGGTAGTTCAGCGGAACGATCGTCTTCCCGAGCGCCCACGCCCCGAGCGCCGCGATCGGGAACGCGCCGCTCGTCGGCAGCATCAGGCCTACCGTCGGCGACTTGCAGCACGATTCCAGTTCGTCCGCCACATTTAGCGAACCGATCGCGACCTCGATCGCCTTGTACCCACGCCGGTCGTCGACGATCACCTCCCGCAAGGGCCTCGAAAGCAGACGGCGATAGATCGGCCAATGCACGCTCATGCGACATCCCCCTCGGGGCCGCGGACCCGCGACCCATAACCCATTGTGGGCACCCAAGCCCGCCCGTGCCCGCCGGGAAGACCGAAACCGTACCCACGCCGGCCTCCGATGAGGTTAGCAGACACTTACTTGCTCGGATTTGTCGCCCCCCGCTTTCGCAACCATCGACCCGCCGGCCCGTACGCTTGGGTATGGCCTGTGCCCGCCCGACGCTGCCCGTCTTCGCTCTGCTCGCCCTCGCGGGCGCAGTCGTGCCCGCTGCGCCGGCCCTCGCCCAGGGCCACCTGCCCGAGGACGCGACCGCGGATGAGATCGCTGCCTATCGCGAGCTTCAGGCGGCGCGCCGGGGGTACGAGCGTGAGCTTCGCAAGATCCGGGCGGACTACTTCCTGAATATCCGGGGCACCGAGGTCCGCCAGATCGGGATGCGCAAGCTCCGCACCTACACCGACCCCGCTGCCTTCCCCCTGCTCACCGAGCTGTTCTTCCCCGAGGGGGCCGATGTCCGCGACGCCATCCTCGACCACCTCGCGGTCCTGAACACCCCCGAGGCTGACGCATCGATCGCGTGGGAAGCGGTCTACAGCGAGGACCCGGACGACCGCCTTGCCGCGCGGACAATGCTCGAACAACTCGACGAGGAGCGGGGGCTCGACCGGATGGTCGTCGATGTCGTCCGCAGCGGTCTCCGCGAGCCCGACGAGGGCACGCCGATCGAGGCCGCCCGGGTCGCCGCCTCGCTGCAGCTCTACGAACTCATCCCCCTCATGGCCCAGGCCCAGGTCGCCGCCCGGGGCGGGGGCGACCGGCGGGGGGATCTCGCCTGGATCACCATCGGCACGCAGCGGGCCTTCGTCAGCGATGTCACCCCGGTCGTCGCGGATGGCGTGGTCGCCTTCGACCCCCAGCTCAGCGTCGTCAGCGAGGGCACCATCCTCCGCGTCAGCGACGCCTTCGTCGCGATCTACCGCGTCGAATTGCACGGGATCCTCGTGGGCATGACCAGCGAAGCGTGGGGCCAGCCGACGGGCTCTCTGGGCTACGACGTCCCCGCCTGGGGCAAGTGGTACCGCGAGGAGTTCAAGCCATTCCTTGAGACGAAGGCCGCCGCCGGGAGCGGT
This sequence comes from Phycisphaerales bacterium, assembly GCA_036788215.1. Lineage (GTDB taxonomy): Bacteria > Planctomycetota > Phycisphaerae > Phycisphaerales > UBA1924 > DAIQNV01. Next base: position 38,562 of record DAIQNV010000018.1, read on the forward strand.
GCCGACCCGGAAGAGGACCCTGAGCCTCAGCCGTAGGGCCAGACCTCGAGCCCGTGCGGCGTGTTCCGAACGTCTTTAGTCAGCCTCACCTGCCTCAGCACCCGCCCGCTGAGCAGGTCGTAGGCGGTGATCGTGCTGGGCGAAGACCCCCCGATCACCACGCTGTCGTCCGTCACCGCGAGCCCGCGCCCGAAGCCGGGTCGGGCGAAGTCCTCGGGCAGGCCCGCGTTCTCGAGTTCCTCGGGGGATGCCTGCGGGATTGGCAGCGACACCCGCGCCACGCCCGCCCGGTTGGCGAAGACGATCGCGTCGCCCTGTGTCGCGTTGTAGAGCACGCCCTCGCGGAAGGGACGGCAATTGTGCGTCCACACCGGCACCGCCGCGACCGCCTGCAGCGGGCCCTTCAGATCCTCCCCGGGCCCGCGCAGCAGCGCCTGTAGGCGTGTCCCGCAGATGTAGATCACGCCCCCCTCGCGCCACACGCTGTTGATGTGGTGCACATCACGGGGCTCGATCGCGGGCGTCCCGTTGGGGTCGAATCGCAGCCCCACGATCGCGCGGGTTACGACCTCGCGCCCCGCCGCGTCGCGCGACTTCAGGTTCGCATCGCGGACCACCCACCCGTCCGTGAACGCCCCCTTCGCCAGGTCGAGGGCCAGCACGCTGTTGAACCGGGTGGAGGTGAGATACAGCGTGTCCCCGTCGAGCGCGATCTCGTGACAGTGGCTGAGATACCGGTTGCGGAACGATGCCAGCACGTTGAAATCGCGATCGAAGACAAAGATCTCGTTGCTCGCCGCGATGATGATCTCGTCCCCGCGGAAGGCGATCCCCCGCAACCCGCGGTCGCCCCCGCGCCCCTCCCAGTCGATCCGGTCGTCGTTCCAGTCGAGGACGCTCGTGACATCGCCCGTCGCCAGGTCCACGAGGTGCACGCCCCCGTGGCTCTGGCCCTGGTGGGCCGAGCGGATGACATCCGTGACGAGAACCTTGGGCAGCGTCGAGCGATCGGGAGGCATCCCGGGAAGGTACCCGATCAGGACCGCGCCCGGCCACCCAGCGCCACCGCCGACGCGTGCGCGACGCCCGCCCCATGGCTCAGGCTGATGAGCCACGACCCGATGCCCCGCTCCAGAGCGATCTCCGCCGCCTTCCCGTGCAGGGCCACGCCGGGCTCCCCGGTCGGCTTCCGCGTGACCTCGACATCCGTCCACGCCACCCCGCGCGACCACCCGCACCCGAGCGCCTTCAGGACCGCCTCCTTGGCAGCGAACCGCGCCGCGAGGTGCTCGTCCCGCCGGGCCTTCCCCTCGGAGTAGGCCCGCTCACCCTCCGTGAACACGCGGCTCAGGAACCGCTCCCCATGGCGATCGACCATCGCCCCGATCCGGGCGACCTCGACCAGGTCGATCCCGTGGGCCACGACCCCCATCGTCAGGCTTTCGCCTTCGCGGAGGACTTCTCGCCCTTCGCGGGCTTGGCGTCGGTCTTCTTCTCGGGCTTGGGCTCGGTCTTCGACTCCGACTTGGATTCGGACTTCGACTCGCTCTTGCTCTCCGAGCCGCCCTTCGTCTCCGCGTCCGCCTTCTTCTTGTAATCGCTCGAGCGGTAGTCCGTCTCGTAGAACCCCGAGCCCTTGAACAGGATCGCCCCCCCGCCGGAGATCAGCCGCTCCAGGCTGTTCTTCGCGCACTCGGGGCACTTCTTCAGCGACTTCGCCGTGATGCTCTGGAACTGCTCGAACTCATGCCGGCACGCGCTGCACCGGTACTCGTAGGTCGGCATCTCGACTCACTCCGTCTCGGGCGCATCATCGCCCGGCTTGCTGCCACCCCCACCACCCCCACCACCCCCACCGACCGCCGGCGCCGCCGCAATGGCGACTTTCGCGGGGCGGATCACCCGCTCCCCCATCGCGTAGCCCGTCTGCAGCGAGCGGGCCACGCTCCCCGCCTCCACCTCGCCGGTCGGCTCGTGCATCACCGCCTCGTGCAGCCCGGGCTGGAACTCGTCCCCCGGGTTCGGCTCCACCGAGGCCACCCCGTGCATCCCGAGCTGCCTCAGGATCTCGCCCTTGATCGCCTTGATCCCCTGGAAAACCTGCTCCGCGTTCACCGTCGCGGGGTCCTGCTGCAGCGCAAGGTCGAAGGTATCGAGCGACATCAGGAGGCTCGTCACCACCCCCCGCACCGCCTGCTCCCGCGCCTCCTGGGCCTGGATCCGCGCCCGGCGCTGGAAGTTCTGCAGGTCCGCCGCCGCTCGGCGCAGGCTGTCCAGGTGCTCGTCACGCTGCTGCGCCACCAGCACCAGCGCCTCCACGATGTCGTCCGCGCCCGAGGGCACCTCGAGCTGCCCGTCGCGGGCCGCCCCGACGATCTCGTCCGCCTGCTCAGGCGTCAGGGCGTCCTCGGTCGCCCCGTTGGGAGCGTTCTGGGCCTCGTTCTTCTCTTCGTGTTCTGCCATGGTGTTCACCCGCCCAAAAGGTCGGTGATCTTCTTCCAGAAGCCGTGGCTCTCGGGCAGCACGGCGTGGTCCTCGGTCTCCGCGAAGTCCCGGAGCAACTGCTCCTGCTTCTTCGTCAGCTTCTTCGGGATCTCGATCTTCGTCACCACGACGAGATCGCCCCGAGTCCCCGATCGTAGATTCGGCAACCCCTGCCCCTGCACGCGAAACATCGCGCCGTGCTGCGTCGCCTTCGGGATCTTGAGGGCGTGCCGCCCGTCCAGCGTCGGCACCTCCACCTCCGCCCCGAGCGCCGCCTGCGTGAACCCGATGGGCATCTCCATCAGCAGGTGGTCCCCCTCGCGCACGAAAAGATCGTGCTCCTCCACCTTCACCACCACGTGCAGGTCCCCACGCACGCCCTCGCCCGAGGGGCTCAATTCCCGGGGCGGGGGCTCCCCCTCGCCCTGCACACGCACCGCCTGGCCCTCCCGTATGCCGGCGGGGATCTTCACCGTCAGCTGACGCTTCCTGGGCTGACGCCCCCGACCCGCGCACGACCCGCACTTCTCCTTCACGATGCTGCCCGTGCCGCGGCACGCGGGGCAGGCGGTCACCATCCGGAACATCCCCCCCAGGCCCGCCTGCTGCACCTTCCCGTGCCCCCCGCAGGTGTCACACATCGAGGGTGTCGTCCCGGGCTTCGCCCCCGAGCCCGAGCAGGTGTCGCACACGTCGAGGCGCGTGAACTCCACATCCCGCGTGCAGCCCTTCAGGACATCCGCGAGCGAGATCTCGACCTCGGTCTCGAGGTCGTAGCCCCGGGCCACCCGTTGCCCCCCGCGCCCGCGCTGCCCGCCGAAACCCCCGCCACCGCCACCGAAGATGTCATTGAACATCGAGAAGATGTCGTCGACATTCATCCGGCTGAAGTCGTGGGAGGCGGCCCCGCGCCCCCGCAGCCCCTCGTGCCCGTACTGGTCGTAGATCTTCCGCTTCTGCTCGTCCGACAGGACCTCGTACGCCTCCGCCGCTTCCTTGAACTTCGCCTCCGCCTCCGCGTCCCCGGGGTTGCGGTCGGGGTGGTACTTCATCGCCAGCCGGCGATACGCCCGCTTGATCTCGTCACCGTCGGCGGTGCGCTCGATGGAGAGGACTTCGTAGTAGTCGCGGGTGGTGGGCATTGACTTCAGCCGTCCTTCCGAAACTTCACCACGCGAACACGCATCGCTCCGTCGTGCTTGCTGGCTTCATCGACAATCATGTCGACCGACGCGTCAACACTCATCCCGCCGGTACCTGCCCCGAGGGCCGGGAATCCTATCGAATCAAAGCCCGCACCCTGGCTGACCCGGAGCGCCTCACGCACGCACCGACGAATACCTTCTCGGGTCGGCAGCCAGTACCATTCGAGCGAAGCCACATGAATGATCCCCTTGAACGGGAGCCGACCTGCCCGGGTCATCACGGCATCACCGAGCCCGAGGACACCCGCTTTGGCGAGCTCGCGAAACGGACCGACGCCGGCACGCCGACGGATCGCCCCGGAAACCCCCTGCGGCAATAGCAGCCACCACGGGATGAAGTTCCGGTTCCACGCGTTGACAATGATGTCAACATCCTGCTCAAGTAGGTCACCTTCAACAACCTCGCACTTCATGAATCGAGCCCCAACGGTCTCCCGCCGAACGCCCGCCTCTACCGCTTCCCCACAAACTCGTCCACCGTCAGACCCGCGTCGCGGATCAGAGCCCGCAACAGCCCGCGGCTGACCTCTTTGTGGTCCGGAACGGAAAGGGTCGCCCCCTCACCATCCTTCGTCATCACCATGTGACTGCCGACCTGCCTCCGGAGCACCCAGCCGAACGCCTCGAAGACCCGGACCACCTCCCGACCGCTCATGACCGGGAGACGCGTGCCCATTACAGGGTCACCTCGACTTGCCGGGTCTCCACCGTCAGCGGCAGCCCCTGCTCAGCCCGTACCTGCAGGCACGCCGCGATCGCCTCCTGGATGTTGGCGATCGCCTCCTCGCGCGTCGTGCCCTGGCTCGCGCACCCGGGGATCGACGGGCAGGTCGCCACCCACACCCCGTCCTCATCGCGATCGAGCGTGATGCTGAAGGTCATCGCGTGCTCCTTAGCCGGATCTTTGCACCGGTCCTGTCATGAATCGAGCCCCAACGGTCTCCCGCCGGGGCTCGCAATGCTCAAATCAAGGGCAGAGCCGACTCAGCTCACCGCCCCGACCGTCGGCTTGGTGTCTTCCTTCAGCTCGGTCACCATCACGTCCGTGGTCAGCATCAGCCCCGCCACGCTCGCCGCGTTGACGATCGCCGACTTGATCACCAGAGCCGGGTCGATGATCCCCGCCTTGACGAGGTCGACATACTCGCCCGTCGCGGCGTTCAGGCCCTCGTTGGTGTCGCTTTCGAGGATCGTCGCGACGGCCAGGTGCCCGTCGAAACCGGCGTTCTGCGCGATCTGGCGGGCCGGGGCCTCGATCGCCCGGCGGACGATGTCGAACCCGAGCTTCTCGTCGCCCTTGGCCTTCTTCTGGGCCGCGTTGATCGCGTCAATCGTGCGCAGGAGCGCGACGCCGCCACCGGGGACATACCCCTCCTTCGCCGCGGCACGGGTCGCGTGCAGGGCGTCGTCGACGAGGTCCTTCAGCGCCTTCTGGGCCTGCTCGGTCGCCCCGCCCACGGAGATGATGGCGACGCCGCCGGTCAGCTTGGCGTGGCGCTCCATCAGCTTCTCGCGGTCGTAGTCGCTGGTCGACTTCTCGTGCAGGGCCAGGATCTGGTCGGCCCGGCCCTTGATCTCGCCCTTCTTGCCCGCGCCCTCGATGATCGTCGTGTCGTCCTTGGTCACCACGATCTTCTTCGCGCGGCCCAGTTCCGACATCTCGACCGACTCGAGGCTCCGGCCCAGGTCCTCCGACAGGTAGGTCCCGCCGGTCAGGACCGCGATGTCCTCGAGCATCGCCTTGCGGCGATCGCCGAAGCCCGGGGCCTTCACGGCGCAGATGTTCAGGACGCCCCGCAGGCGGTTGACGACGAGGGCCGCGAGAGCCTCGTTCTCCACGTCTTCGGCGATGATCAGCAGGGGCTTTCCGCTCGTCGCGACCTTGTTCAGGAGGGGCAAGAGGTCGGGCAGGTTGCTGATCTTCTTCTCGTGGATCAGGATGTAGCAGTCCTCGAGCACCGCCTCGCCGGTCTTCGGGTCGGTCATGAAGTAGGGGCTCAGGTACCCCTTGTCGAACTGCATGCCCTCGACGTACTCGAGCGTGGTCTCGGCGCTCTTGCCGTCCTCGACCTCGACGACGCCATCGGCGCCGACCTTCGCGATTGCCTCCGCGATCAGCTCGCCGACCTCCGCGTCGTGGTTCGCCGAAACGGTCGCGATCTTCTTGTAGTCCGCCTTGCCCTTGCAGGGCACCGCGATCGCGTCGATCGCGCCGGAGATCGCCTCCGCCGCCATGTTGATCCCGCGCTGCAGGTGCACCGGGTTCGCGCCCGCCTGCACATTCTTCAGCCCCTCGGTGAAAATCGCCTGCGCGAGCACCGTCGCAGCGGTCGTGCCGTCGCCCGCCTTATCGGCGGTCTTCTTGGCGACCTGGTGGACCATCTTGGCCCCCATCGACTCAAACGGCTCCGCGAGCTCGACCTCCTTGGCCACGCTCACCCCGTCCTTGGTCACCTTGGGCCCGCCGTACGATTTGGCGATCGCCACATGGCGCCCCGAGGGCCCCATGGTGCACTTCACCGCGTTCGCGAGACGGTCCACACCCTTTTTCATCTCGAGCAAGGCGCTCGTGTCGAACATGATCTGCTTCTGAGCCATCGGTTGCGCTCCTTCGGAGCGGGGCAATGGGCAATGGGCA
>DAIQNV010000018.1:44988-50956 GCA_036788215.1 Phycisphaerales bacterium
ATCAGAACCCCATCCCACCCATACCCGGCATGCCACCCATACCGCCCATACCTCCCATGCCACCCATCCCGCCCATGCCGCCGCCGGCACCGGCGCCCGCGTGCTCGTCCTTCTCTTCGGGACGCTCGGTCACGACGCAGTCCGCGGTCAGCAGGATCGTCGCGACGCTGCTCGCGTTGTAGAGGGCGCTGCGGTCCACCTTCGCCGGCGTGATCACGCCCGCCTTCACCAGGTCCTCGTAGGTGTCGGTCAGCGCGTTGTACCCGAAGTTGCCCTCGGACTCCGCGACCTTGCTCACCACGACCGACCCGCGGGCCCCCGCGTTCTCCGCGATCGTCCGCAGCGGGACCATCAGGGCCCGGCGGACGACCTCCATGCCCGCCGCGACGTCGAAGGCCGCCTGGCCCACGTCGTCCGCGGTCACTTCCTTGGCCTTGCCGAAGACGCTCTTCCACTCCTTGAGCTTCTCGACCGCCGCCTGGGCGCGGATGAAGCTGACGCCACCGCCCGGGACGATGCCCTCGGCGATCGCCGCCCGCGTCGCGTGCAGCGCATCCTCCACGCGGGCCTTCTTCTCCTTCAGCTCCGCCTCGGAAGCGGCGCCGACGTTCACCTGCGCCACGCCCCCCGCGAGCTTCGCCAGGCGCTCCTGCAGCTTCTCGCGGTCGTAGTCGCTGGTCGAGGCCTCGATCTCCGCGCGGATCTGGTCGATCCGGGCCCGGATCTCCTTACTCTCGCCGGCACCCTCGATCATCGTCGTGGTGTCGTTGGTGATCTCGACCTTCTTCGCGATGCCCAGGTCCGCGATCTCCACAGACTCAAGGTCCTCGCCCAGGTCCTTCATGAAGGCCTTCGCGCCGGTCAGGACCGCGATGTCCTGCAGCATCGCCTTGCGGCGATCCCCGTAGCCCGGGGCCTTCACCGCAGCGACCTGCAGCGTCCCGCGCAGCTTGTTGATCACCAGCGTGCTGAGTGCCTCGCCCGAGATGTCTTCAGCAATGATGAGCAGGGGCTTCTTCGCCGCCATCACCTTCTCGAGCACCGGCACCAGCTTGGTCACGCTCTCGATCTTGTCCTCGTGGATCAGGATCAGGGGCTTGTCCAGCACCACCTTCATCTCGTCCGCGTCGGTCACGAAGTTCGCCGAGAGGTACCCCCGGTCGAACTGCATGCCCTCCACCACCGTCACCTCGGTCTCGAGGCTCTTGCCCTCCTCGACCGTGATGACCCCGTCCTTGCCGACGCGCTCGAACGCGTCCGCCATGATCTTGCCGATCTCGCGATCGTTATTGGCGCTGATCGTCGCAACGTTCTGGATGTCCGCCTTGCCATTGACAGGCGTCGCCAGGTCGTCGATCGCCTTCCCGGCAGCCTCGACCGCCTTCTTCATCCCGCGCACCAGGGCGTTCGCGTCCACGCCAGCCGCGATCGACCGCAGCCCCTCGCGGAACAGGGCCTCCGCCAGCACGGTGCTCGTGGTCGTCCCGTCGCCCGCGTCGTCGGAGGTCTTGCTCGCCGCTTCCTTCACCAGGAGGGCGCCCATGTTCTCAGCCTTGTTGCTGAGCTCGATCTCCTCAGCGACCGTCACCCCGTCCTTCGTCACCGTCGGGCCGCCCCAGCTCTTGTCGATGACCGCGTTCCGCCCCCGCGGGCCGAGCGTGGCCTTGACCGCTTTCGCGAGCTTCTCCACCCCCGCCAGAAGGTGCTGACGGGCCTCGAGGTCGAAGACGATGTCCTTGGCTGCCATGTCTGGGCTGCTCCTGTCTTGCGTCCCCCCGGGCAACTCGCCCGACGGGGGAAGGGAAGGTCTCGGGTCCGGGCCGCTTGCCCGTCTCGCTCAGGTCGCCGACCGAGACACACCCCGCGGGTGCACCCACCGCCGACGACAGTGGCCAACCAGAGGCAACCTGCGTGCCAACCCCTCCGGGCCCGCCCGGCCCCACGCCCCCGCGCCCAACCCCTCGTCACATGCCTCCCCGCTGCCCATCACGCTCCGTCCCGGCCCGCCCGGGGGCACCCCCCGCCCCCGCCACCTGTCACTCTGGCAGCCACCGCCCGGCGCCAGCGCGGGCGCCCCGGCCCCGGCCCACCCAAGCCCGACCCGGTCCACCCTCCATCGCCCCGCCCGAGACACCAACCACCACACGCGGTATGATCACCCGCGATGACCCCGACCCCAGACGCCGTCTCCGCGCTGCTCCTCGCCGACTCCAGCCTGTCGGCCTATCTCCCCGTCTTCATCCTGATCCTCGGCGCCATCGGCTTCGGCGTCACCAATATGGTCCTTACCTCGCTGCTGGGCCCCCGCCGGGCGGGCGAGACCAAGGGCGCCGCCTACGAAAGCGGCATGAAGCCCCTCACCAGCGCCCGCAAGCGGTTCAATGTCCGCTTCTACCTCATCGCGATGGTGTTCCTCGTCTTTGACGTCGAGGTCGTCTTCCTCTATCCGTGGGCCGCCACCTTCACCAACCTCGAGCCCGGATCCGACAACGCCATGGTCTGGCTGGGCCGCATCCTCTTCTTCCTCCTCACCACCGTCGTCGCCTACCTCTATGGCTTCCGCAAGGGTGTCTTCAAGTTCGATTGACCCCGGCCACTCCCCCCGAGAGGAGCCCCGAGCGTGAGCGAGCGGGCTGAAGCAATCTCCGGCTCGGTTGCTCGTGCGCCCCGCGCCACCGCCCCGCTCCCGCACCGCCTCCTCGCCCTCGCCACCGCTGCTGCATGCGGGCTCGTCCTGCTCATCGCTGCGGGGCTCGACTACGACCCCGCCGGGCACGGGACCCACACCCAGTTGGGCATGCCCGCGTGCGGCTGGGCCGTCACCCTCGATTTCCCCTGCCCCACCTGCGGTATGACCACCTCCTTCACCGCAGCCGCGGACGCCGAGCCGATCCGGGCCTTCAGGACGCAGCCCCTGGGCGCGGTCCTGGCCCTCGCCACCGCGGGCCTTTTCTGGGGAGGGCTCTGGCAGGCCCTGACCGGGGACCGCCTCGGTGCCATCGCCCTGCGATGGCTGCAGCCCCGCACGCTGTGGCTCCTGGGTGCCCTCGCCGCCGCGTCGTGGGTCTTCAAGATTGTCACCTGGTAAACCGTCGGTCGGTCCGCGGGGAACTCTCCCCGCCTTCGCCCCTTTCGCCCTCAACCCCGCCACCCCGGCACCCGTATACTCCTCGCGTGGCCGTACGACCCCCCCAAGCGCGGCCCCAGGCGACCCGGCGTCCCGGCGCCGTCGCCCGAGCCGCCCGCACCGCGCTGACCCTGTCCGCCCTCGCCTGCCTTACGCTGGCCGGTTCCGGCTGCGCCATCGCCGCGATCATCGGCGGCGCCGCCGAGAGCTACCACCGCACGGGCTCCACCACCTACCCCGCGGATTACGAGGGGCTGAGCCGCCATTCGTACGCGGTCCTCGTGAACGCGGACCGGGTCATCGAGGCCGAGCACCCGGGCCTGGTCGCCCGCGTCGCCGGGCTTGTCAACCGGAATCTCGCGGAGAACGCCAACGCGTCGGCCTTCATCCCCACCACCGCCATCCTCAACGCCCAGCTCAACAACCCCCAGTGGCAGTTCATGCCGCGGGGCGACGTCGCCGAGATCCTGGGCGTCCAGCGTCTCGTCACGGTCGAGATCGTCGAGTACCGCCTCACCGAGGCGGGCAACGCCTATCTCTGGAGCGGGGTCGCGGAGGCGCTCGTCGAGGTCTACGAGGCCGACGGCCCCATCCCCGACGAGCCCAGCTACGATCGGCGCCTCTCTGTCGCCTTCCCGGATGTCACGGGCGTTCTTCGCGAGGAGGTCCCGGAGACCATCATCACCTCCGAACTCTCCCGTCGCCTCACCGATCGCATCAGCTGGCTCTTCTACGAGCACGACGAGCCCAACGCCATCACCTATTGATCGCCCCGTGAAACACATGCGCATAATCGACCGCAGCCAGGCACTCCCGATCGCGCTCACGCTCCTGGGGGCGACCGCGCTGCTCACGCTGCCCGGGTGCAACATCGTCGCCCCCGTCGCCTACGCGGTGCAGGGACCCGGCAACGTCAACCGCGAGTACGAGCTCGACCCGAGCCTCGCCACCGTCATCTTCGTCGACGACCCGAGCAACAAGATCGCCACCCGGCGCATCCGCCTCGCCATCGGCGAACGAGCCCAGGAAACCCTGCTCCGCAGGAAGCTCGTCAACAACGGCAAGCTCATCGACGCCCGCTCGGCCCTCCTCGCCACCACCCGCGACCGCGACGACCGCCCCCTCTCCATCGCGGAGATCGGGCGTGCGGTGGATGCGGACGTGGTGATCTACGCCGTCGTCACCGACTTCCAGACCGACGCGATCGGAGAGGCCACCGCGCCCTACGCCGGCATGCGAGTGAAGATCGTTGACTCCGCCACCTCCACGCGCCTCTGGCCTGCGGACGAGGCCGGCTTCCCGCTCCGCGTCGCGCTGCCCGCGACGGGCCGGATCAACCCCTCCTCACGCACCGAGGCCCTCGCGATCCAGCGCGAGGTCGCCGACCGCGCCGGGCTCGCCCTCGCCCAGCTCTTCTACACCGTTGAACTCCCCCAGAGCGTCCGCCGGTGACCGCCCTGCATCTCATCGCTCCGCCCGCAGGGTCGTTCGCCCCCGCAGCGGCCCATACCGAGTCCGCCTGCGTCCTCCTCGCCTCGCACCTCCACACGCCGGGCGACCGCCGAGGCCCCCGCGCGAGCGTCGCGTGCCTCGGGCCCCGCGCCGCGGGGCGCACGCTCGCAGCGTTCGGCGTCACGCCCGACCACACCCTCCTGCCGCGCCAGGGGCGCCCCGAGACCACCGCCCGGGCCCTGCGCCGCCTGCTCGATCGCGAGCGCCCGTCCGAGGTCCACTGCTGGGGCGTCCCGGCCCTCCGGACGCTGCTCAGGTCAAGCCCCCCCAAGGGCCTGCGCCTCTGTGCGCACCTGGACGCCCCGCCCGATCGCCCGATTCACGCCGGGACCCTCTCGCGCCTCGAAGCGGTCGAGGTCTACGCGGAATCGGACGCCGACGCCTGGGCGGGCGCAGGCGTCCGCGAGCACCACCTCTCGCTGGGCCAACTCTCGACCCCCCCACCGCTCGACACGCGCTCCAGCCTGCGCTCCGCACTGGGCATCCACCCCGACGCGACCGTGCTGGCGCCCCCCGCCGACCCCGCTTCATCGCTCGACGCCAGGCGGTTCGCCTTCCGCGTGGGGTTCGTGGAACTCCTGAACAATCATTCGGTCGCGCTCATCCCCGCCGGCGCGCGGCGCCTGTCCGCCGCCCGAAGGTTCCGCGCCGCCGCCTCGCTGCGGTTCCGCCTCCTCATCGTCGAGGCCCCGCTCTCCGCCTGCCTGCCCGCCTGCGACGCCCTGGTCGCGATCGAGCCCTCACCGGGCCATCCCGAGCCCCCGGCGGGCGCGTCCGCAGTGCTGCGCTCGCTCGCGGCGCTGTGTGGGGTCCCCGTCGCGTCGCCCCGGGAGGACCGCGAGGACACGGTCGTCTCGAGGCACATGGCCGAATCGATGTCCCCCCTGCTCAAGATGCTGACCGGGGAACGGGAGCCCGCGGCGTGACCGTCCACCGCTTCTGCTTCGCGTGCCTGGGAAACATCTGCCGCAGCCCACTCGCGGAGGGGGTGTTCCGGCACCTTGTCGAGGCTCAGGGCCTGACGAACCGGTTCCACATCGAGAGCCGCGGGACCGGTGGGTGGCACGTCGGTGAGCCCCCGGACCCGAGGTCCATGGACGTGGCCCGGCGGCACGGGATCGAACTGGTGAGCCGCGGGAAGCAGTACTCGACCGCTGACAACGAGCGGTTCGACCTGTTCCTCGCGATGGACCGGTCGAACCGGGACACGCTGCTCGAGATGGGCGCCCCCGAGGAGAAGGTGCGCCTGTACCTGTCCTTCGACCCCGCGCTGCGGGCGGGGACGGAACGGGCGATGGAGGTGCCGGACCCCTACTACGGTGGCCCGGA